>NZ_LUFH02000044.1 GCF_001586785.1 Sphaerospermopsis aphanizomenoides BCCUSP55 | reverse complement strand
TGGGGTGTAGGGTGTAGGGTGTAGGGTGTAGGAGTGTAAGGGAGAAAAATTAATTCTTTCTTCTTCCTGAACTCCTGATAGCGCAGCGTGGCGTAAGCCATACTCCTGATAGCGTAGCGTGGCGTTAGCCATACTCCTGAACTCCTGAATTTCCTACTCATCAAAAATTCTTGCTGGTTGCATATCCGTTCTGTGGCGAATTTGCTAAATTGTTGTTCGTGGGTGAAACACAGAGGTTAGGAAGAAATGGGTGTCGAATCAACTACTGATGAGATTGTCAAAGTGCCTCCAAATGGGCATAAAGCTGAATTGAAAAGCCAGAAGTTAAAGAAACTTCTACCATCTCCTGCCACTACGACGACGGGAGATTTACCCCGTGTGTGGAAAATTGAGGATAGTGAAGACTTATACCGGATTGAAGGTTGGGGAAGACCTTATTTTTCGATTAATGCGGCTGGAAACGTGACAGTTTCTCCCAAGGGCGATCGCGGTGGTTCTTTAGATTTGTTTGAATTAGTCAATGCCTTAAAACAGCGTAATTTGGGACTGCCGCTGTTAATTCGCTTTTCTGATATTTTGGAAGACCGAATTGAACGTTTAAATGCTTGTTTTGCTAAAGCGATCGCTCGTTATAACTATCCCGGTGTTTATCGTGGTGTATTTCCCGTCAAATGCAACCAAGAAAGGCACTTAATTGAAGATTTGGTGCGTTTTGGCAAACCTCATCAATTTGGGCTAGAAGCAGGTTCTAAGCCAGAATTAATGATTGCTCTAGCTTTGTTAGATACTCCAGGGGCATTGTTAGTTTGCAATGGTTACAAAGACCGAGAATACATTGAAACAGCAATGTTATCCCAAAGGTTAGGACAAACGGCAATTATTGTCATTGAACAGATTGAAGAAGTTGATTTGGTAATTGCTGCTAACAAGCAATTAGGAATCAAGCCCATTTTAGGGGTACGGGCAAAATTAAGCACCCAAGGCATGGGACGGTGGGGAACTTCCACAGGCGATCGGGCTAAGTTTGGCCTGACGATTCCTGAAATTATGGAAGCAGTTGACAAATTACGGGAAGCTAATTTACTTGACTCCTTACAGTTGTTACACTTCCATATTGGTTCACAAATTTCTGCCATCAATGTGATTAAAGATGCCATCCAAGAAGCCAGTCGTATTTACGTAGAATTGGCGATGTTAGGCGCAGATATGAAATATCTGGATGTTGGTGGTGGCTTGGGTGTAGATTATGACGGTTCTCAAACCAATTTCTACGCCTCCAAAAACTACAATATGCAAAACTATGCTAATGATATTGTGGCAGAGTTAAAAGATACCTGTGCTGAACGTCAAATATCCGTACCTACACTGATTAGCGAAAGTGGCAGAGCGATCGCCTCCCATCAATCAGTCCTCATCTTTGATGTACTTAGCACCAGTGATGTCCCCCTGGAACTTCCAGATCCACCACAAGAGGGAGAATCACCAATCATTAATTATTTGTGGGAAACTTACCACTCTATTAACCAAGAAAACTATCAAGAGTTTTACCACGACGCGGCTCAATTTAAGGAAGAAGCCATTAGCCGTTTTAACTTAGGAATTTTGCGACTCAGAGAACGAGCTAAAGCCGAGCGACTTTACTGGGCTTGTTGTCGGAAAATTTTGGAAATTACCAGACAGCAGGAATACGTACCCGACGAATTGGAAGACCTAGAGAAAATCATGGCTTCCATCTACTACATCAATCTTTCTGTGTTTCAATCAGCACCCGATTGTTGGGCAATTGATCAACTATTTCCGATCATGCCCATACATAAGCTAGATCAAGAACCTACACAACGAGGAATTTTAGCAGACCTAACTTGTGATAGTGATGGTAAAATTGACCGCTTTATTGATTTGCGAGATGTCAAATCAGTTTTAGAACTGCACAAATTTAAACCTGATGAACCCTATTATTTAGGAATGTTCCTCAATGGAGCTTACCAAGAAATTATGGGTAACTTACACAACTTGTTTGGTGATACCAACGCCGTTCACATTCAACTAACACCCAAAGGCTACCAAATTGAACACGTTGTGAAGGGTGATACCATGAGCGAAGTAGTTAGCTACGTGCAGTACGACTCCGAAGACATGGTAGAAAACATCCGCCAACGTTGTGAGAAAGCCCTAGAAGAAAACCGCATCACCTTAGCAGAATCTCAGCGACTGCTACAAACTTATGAGCAAAGCCTCAGAAGATATACTTACCTGAATAGTTAGGATTGGTGCATTGGGCATTGGGCATTGGGCATAGAAAAATTAATCAACTTTTGCCTTTTGCCTTTTGCCTTTTGCCTATTCCCTATTCCCTATTCCCTATTCCCTAAATTGAATTTGTCCCTAACAATTCCGCGATCGCTTGGCGTTCAATAGGAGTATCAGCTGGTGGAGCTTGACGAGCATCTGTAATCAGCCAGTCTAACGCGGCAGCTTGAACATCAATCGCTGCTCCAGTTTTATCCACACAGTAACGTCCAAATACCAATTTATCCACCAACCGCACACCTGGTCCCAAACGCGACCATTCAAAAATCACGCTGTTGTCTACAGTTGCACCACTACAAATCCAGCAATTAGGACCAATCATCGCCGGACCAACTATTTTCGCACCGTCTTCAATTCTGGTCATACCACCAATGTAAACCGGGCCAGTGATATCCACCTTATCCCAGTTAACTGCTACATTTAAGCCAGTGTAAATACCAGGAGCAACTTCATTCCCAGGAATTTGCACATTTTTAATTTCTCCTAGCAATACACCGCGAATTGCTCGCCAATAATCAGGGACTTTCCCAATGTCTACCCATTCAAAATCCATCGGAATGGCATAAAAAGGTGCATTGATTTCCACCAGTTTGGGAAACAAATCACTTCCAATATCATACTCAACCCCAGAGGGAATGTAATTAAACACCTCTGGCTCAAAAATATAAATACCTGTATTGATATTAGTGCTAAGAGCTTCTTCTGTTGAGGGTTTTTCTTGGAAAGCTTTTACCCGATGATCATCATCTGTTACCACCACACCATAACTGGAAACTTCTTCCTTGGGGACAGATTTAGTAATGATAGTAGCAATTGACCCCTTAGCTTTATGCCACTTCACCGCAGCAGTTAAATCTAAATCAATCAAAGCGTCACCACATAACACCACAAAAGTATCATCAAAAAAAGGGGAAAAGTCTTGAATACGCCGCATCCCTCCAGCCGAACCAATTGCTTCTCCTACAAGTTTACCGTCATCATCAATTTTGCCTTCAAAAGAATAAGCAATCTGCACACCAAACCTTTGACCATCGCGGAAATAATTTTCTATTTCCTCAGCCAAATGGCTCACATTGACCATAATTTCGTCAAATCCATGTTGGCGCAGCAGTTCCAATAAAAACTCCATCACTGGCTTTTGCAAGATAGGAATCATTGGTTTGGGAATTATATATGTAATAGGACGTACACGAGTACCTTTACCCGCTGCGAGAATCATTGCTTTCATAAAAAACCTTACGGGAATTTGGACATCCAGTAGCTGTAGCCCTGGGAGAAAAATGGTTCACTAAATATCGGGAAGAACAGTAGGCACAAAGGTTTCAACCGAGTGTTTAGCAGGTCTTTAAGCGACCCAAGAAGAATGAATCTTCTGAAATGGGACTAGTAAAACCGACGTTCAAGCTCGTTTAAAACTAATTATGATAGTCCTCTTTCTAGCGTGACGCTGATGCGAACTGCTTGAGCCAGGGGAGTATCAACGGTCAGTTATCTTTATCAATTTACTAGGATTCTGGGTTTTGCTGACGCAAAAGTTTAGTTGATGGGATTGCAACCGCTGGCTGAAGTAGGTAAACGAATTTTGATCTCCTGGTAAAATTCTTCTTGAAATAGCTCTACTTTCGATTGAGCAGATAACAATAGTAAGGCCCAAAAAACGCTCACTATGTCACCATGTTCTGATTCATGGTACTCGCCGTTTTTATTCGGTTGCTTTGTTTTAGTCCATAACTGTACAAGTTCTTCTAGATTTAAACTTTGTTCATCTAAATTTAGATCCCTTGCGAAAAGATGCAGCACCTGTTCTAGTTCTAAAGCGACTTCTGTCAGATTTTCTTGGTGAGCTAATTCCAGCGCCTCCCGCATAGTTTGCATACTGGGCTGACGCTTAGGACGGTGAGGTTTACTAGCTTTTTCTACCCGTTTTAGCTGGTTAGCCATAATCTGCAATTGCGTGATTAACTCTTGTAGAGTCACACGGCGTTTTGACGGTGGCATTGCTGCTGGACGACGGCGCAACTGTCGCTCTAATTGCAGACGCTGGATAGGATATAATCCCCCATCTTCACCGTCTAATAGGGAATCATCAGACACATCTTCTATAATATTATCTACTGTTGACAATTGCATTAAAGTATTCGCTTTGAATAATACAAGCATTGATGCTGATAAAAAAGCCTGCCCAGATTGGGACAAGTCCGCTTCATAACCTCTTGCTGTTACCTTTGGTGTCATTAATTCTAAGTAGCGGTCAATCACCTCAATCACCTGTACATCCCAAGGATCTATTTCTCCCTTTTCTGCTTGGTCAATCAGGTGTGTAATTGTTTCTAATAGTTGGTTAGCATCCATTCATTTTATGAGAGAATAGGGGATAGTGAAGAAGCAGGGGGAGCAGGGGAAGCAGGGGAAGATGAATAACCTAATGCCCAAGGCCCTATTTATTTATTTTCACTAGATTTTGATTCATAAGTAACCGTAAAATTTGATACGTAATCATTATGTTTGTTGTTTTTAATAGCGTCAAATGTGCCTTTGATAGTACCGGCTACAGGTACAGCAACTAATGTTCCTAATAAACCCGCGATTTCAAATCCCATCAAAATAGATATAAAAATCCATAAAGGGTTGAGTCCAATAAAGTTACCGAGTAACTTGGGTGCTAAGAGATTATCCTTAATTTGCTGCATGATAATTGCCACTGTTGCGACTGGAAATGCTAACCACCAATTTTGCAGTAATACCAAAATTGTGACTAAACCAATCCCTAAAGTCGCTCCAACAAAAGGAATAAGTTCGGAAATACCAATCACAATCGCAAATAATAGGGCAAATGGTACTCTCAGAAATAGGAAAATGGGAGTGAGAACTACCACCATGAACAGTCCCAGCAATATTTGACTGAGGAAAAAGTTCTGGAAATTCAACTGTAATGATTTACTGAAGGGAGTACCAATATTAGAGGGGAGAAGATTAATTAGACCATACCATACACGATCTCCATATAGCAGCATATAAAAAGCTAACACGACTACTAAAACTACGTTCAGTAATCCTGATAAAAGTGTTCCCGCAAATCCCACCGCACCGGAAGCTATCTGTTGCACCAGGCTTTGGATATTCGCATTAATTTGAGTAGTTACTAAACTTAAATCAATATGTATGCGTTTCTGACGCGCTAATATTTGTAATTTTCCCAGGTTATCTTGACTAGAAACTAACCAGTCAGGAATTTTATTTAAAAGCTGGATTGTTTGATCAATTACCATTGGTACAAGGGTGACACCTAAAATTATTAACAAAGTTAAAGTAATGATTAAGACTATAATCACTGCGTGAGTGCGATTAATTCTAGCCTTTTCCAATAATTTAACTGGGTAATTGAGCAAAAACGCCAAAATAGCTGCAATACTCAGGATAGTAATTGGGTGCTGAAAATAACGAAACAGCATTGACAGTAGCCAGACATTAAGAGCGATAATCGGGCCACTCAGACCATAAATTAATAAAGTTTGAAGGGAAGCTGAACGGCGCATCTGATGTAATGTCTAGGCAGGTGACAGGTGACAGGTGACAGGTGACAGTGAATAATTAAATTAATTACCAATTACTAATTACCAATGGATAGAAGCATTGCTGACCTTCGCAAAGACTATACTTTGCAAGATTTGAATGAAAAAGAAGTTGACCCTAATCCTTTTATACAATTTAAATTCTGGTTTGAGCAGGCTCTAGCAGCACAATTACCTGAACCTAACGCTATGACTTTGGCTACATCTTCTCCAGATGGTAAACCCTCAGCCAGAATGGTACTGTTAAAAAATTTTGATGAACGGGGCTTTGTGTTATTTACTAACTATAATAGTAACAAAGGCCAAGAAATCGCTGCAAATCCCCATGCTGCCTTAGTTTTCTGGTGGGCGGAATTAGAACGCCAAGTGAGAATTTTGGGGACTGTAGAAAAGATTTCCTCAGAGGAGTCTGATGGTTATTTTGAGATGCGTCCACCAGGAAGTCGCTTAGGTGCATGGGCTTCTAATCAAAGTGAAGTAATTCCCAGTCGGGAAATTTTAGAAGCACAATTGCAGGAATTTCAGCGCAAATATGAAAATCAGGAAGTTCCTAGACCACCTCACTGGGGAGGTTTTCGGGTTATTCCCCAGGAAATTGAATTTTGGCAGGGACGTTCTAGCCGTTTACATGACAGGTTGCTTTATACTCGTTTGAATGATGGGGGTTGGAAGATAGAACGGTTGTCACCCTAATTTTTTGTAGCGGGCAAGATGCCCGTACCACAATTTCATAAAATACTATTGGGGTCAATTCCTAGTTCCCGTAAGATGCCCGTACCACAATTTCATAAAATACTATTGGGTGTCCAATCTGGAGAAATTAAAAAATTATTGGGTACTTCATCTTCAGCAGTAAAGGGAATATTTGACCATGTAAAAACTGCGATATCAGGAACTACTGAACGGACACCAAAACTACAACGCAACTCAGGAAAAGCATAAGCTATTTTTTCAGATTCGGTGATATCATTAATACTATTGCTTAGTCTTAATTGTAATCGGCTATGTTTTCCTTTAGGCATGGGTTTAGTGATAATTTTCCCATTGATATATTCTTTAACTGGTTTTGTTTCTGGTAGGTTGAGAAATTCTGCTAAAGTGAGGGATTGATTAATTACTAAGGAAAGAGGTTGCAGACGAAATTTTGCAATTTCATCCTCTACATCCCTAAATGTTGGTTGTCCTGATTCTCACCATCTGCATCTATCTGCGTTCATATCCTGAAAATCCTGATTCAGACAAAATACAACTTCTGAAAATTTAGATCAATCTTCAAAAACCATCCTGGACATCCTGATTCAGACTACTCTAACCGCCAAATTTTGATAGTGTTGTCCCAACTCCCACTAACCAAAGTCTGACCATCGGGACTGATAGCTAGGAACCAAACCAAGCCAGAATGACCAGTGAGGGTAGATTTCAATTCTCCTGTGGCTAAGTTCCAAATTTTGATAGTGTCGCTAACCCTATTTTTTGAGTTGTGCGATCGCTTAACCAAATTTACGGAAACTTTTTTAACTCTTAGCGTCTTAGCGTCTTAACGTCAGCTACCTTAATAATTCTTAACTTCATTTCCCCAAAAAAGCCAGATCAAGGGTTTTACCTCAAAAATTATTGAGAATAGTGTCAATAAACCCAGCGCAATTACAAGGGTCTTGACTTCTTACAGGGTCATGTTATGATGGTATTGAAAATAATCCAAGGGTTGCTTATTGCTAAAATCAGGATACCCAGGATTTTAGGAATTATCAGGATGTTGTTTGATAATAGTAGGTTTTTCTAAAAGGATTTTTTTGTCAGAATCAGGTGGTTATCTGCCTTCCCAAAATTCCCATCCAGAAAATTAAAAACCATATATATAGGCGCGCACAGATTCCCACTTATAGCATCAGTGTACAAAATTATTTACAACTTGTCAAGTCGAAAAGGAGCGATTGCGCGGAGCGTAGTCCTGGAGGCGATTAGCTACGCCAGTGCCGGAGGCAATCACTAAAATCCTGTAAATCCTCAAATCCTGGATATCCTGATTCAGACAATAAAATTCTTTTAATCCTTTAATCCTGATGCTAACAATGTATATCTCAAATAAAAACCGCCCCACACAAACAGAATAATTAATAAAGCCCCGATCCCCAATAAATTAGGAAGCCAAAAAACTACTTCAATGTGGTTTAACTCACCTGGTTTGAGTTTCCATACTAGCTGATTTCCATTTTTTTCTGGTTGGATAGCATCTGCGGTTTGTGGAATATTCTTCATTCCCCAAGGTGTCTGCAAGCTAAAATCTAAATTAATAATTGAACCTGTACCTGTTAACCCAGTTGCTTTGCTGGTAAGTGCAGAAAGAGAACGCAAATCTAAATCATATATTAAATGATTTCTCGATAAAAGTAAAAAGTTATTATCCTTTACGATTAAGTTGGAAGCAATTGTTGGTATTTCTGAATCTTCAGAGACTGTCTGGGATTTTTGAGAAATGCGATAATTAAAAAAACCACTAAATTTGTCTTGCAACTCTTGACTGTTAGTAAAGGGAATTTTCACAATTACTTCTTCTGGAGAAATGCGCTTTGCTGAACCTGCTAATTTCCGCGCTCTATTTTCTAAACTATTTAACCAATCGTAAACATAATCACCACTAAAACTAGTTAAGTTTTCAGATAGTTTAATATGCTGTACAAATTCACCATTATTAGTGTTATTAAAGTCAATTCCTAAATCATATTGAACACAACCTGATAATATTAAAGATGTACATATTATCAAAAATGAAAAAATATGTATTGGCAATGGCAAACTTCTTTTAAAACCTAATTTAAATAAATTTATGAATCTCAACTTAAATACTTTTTTGGAAAAATTAGCTATGTTCATAAATTTTATTCTCCATTCACCTCTTTACTGTCATCTGTCATACCAATTTTCTGTGAGGCTGCATAGAATTATTACATCTATTAATCAATCTTTATCTGTGTTCATCGGCGTTCATCAGCGTTCAATTATTCTGAATATTTTCTTCTATTTGGTATCATCTACTTAAAAACTTAACCAACCTAGATAGAAAATTGTTAACCCAACAGCAATTAAAGCTACCCAGATAAAACGATTATCCTTTGTATTGACTTGACTGAGATCAACATATTCTGGTTCTTTCAACTTCTGTGGAGAGGTAGATTTTTTAGACTTGGCCGTGACAAATTTTTTGGAGTCGTTATCAGCAATTGTGCCAAAATCTGGAATTTCCGTCATCCACTCTTTTGGTCTTTTCAGCTTAGGAGCTTTTAAAATATAGACCAATCTCTTAGCTTGTGACCTAGTTTCGTAATGGGGATGACGGGAGAGTTGTTGACAAAGTGCGATCGCATCTTCAGAACGTCCAGCAGCTTCATAAGCATTCACCAACCAAATATCTACTTCACCGGCGAAGCGTGTATTCTTGGCTAATAACGCACTAGCTTGTTCTAAATTATCCACTGCTTGACGATATTGTCCATTTTCAAAGGCATTTTTTCCAGCTTGGTAACGAGATTGAGCAATTTCTATACTTTCTGTAGTCATGAGTCAGTTGTCAGTTGTCAGTTGTCAGTGGGAAAAGGCAAAAGACAAAAGGTAGAATGTTAATTTCCCCAGTCCCCAATCACCAATCACCAATCCCCAATTACTAAAATTATGATTTAAACTGAGAACCGAGAATCATTGTGCCAATCCCTACATCTGTAAAGATTTCTAACAGTAAGGCGTGGGGAATGCGACCATCAATGATGTGTGCTGCTTTAACTCCTTGAGCGAGCGATCGCACACAGCAATTTACTTTAGGAATCATACCCCCACTAACTATTCCATCGTTAATCAATTGACGAGCTTCTGGAATATCTACTTTGGGAATTAGGGTAGATGGATCTTTGTAATTTTTTAATATGCCTCTGGTATCAGTCAGTAAAATTAACTTCTCTGCTCCTAATGCAGCCGCTATTTCCCCAGCTACAGTATCAGCATTAATGTTATATGCTTGTCCATTATCGTCAGCAGCAACACTAGAAACTACGGGAATATAGCCATTACTAGCTAAAGTTTCTAATATCTTGATGTTAACATTACTAACTTCCCCAACAAAACCGATACCTTCATCACCTTGGGGACGAGCAGTAATTAAGTGTCCATCTTTACCACAAAGTCCCACAGCCTTACCACCAGCTTGGTTAATTAAAGCGACAATTTCTTTATTCACACGACCGACTAACACCATTTCTACCACATCCATTGTCGGTGCATCAGTAACGCGCAAACCATTCTTAAACTGTGCTTCAATTCCCAGTTTATCCAACCAACTGTTAATTTCTGGGCCACCACCATGTACTAAAATTGGTCGCAGGCCGACGCAGGATAGAAATACGATATCGCGGATAACTTTATCTTTGAGGGTGCTATCTTTCATAGCCGCACCTCCGTATTTGACTACAACGGTGCGACCTGCGAATTGTTGAATGTAAGGTAGTGCTTCGCTGAGGATTTCTACGCGATTCGCTTCAGCTTGCCTGATATACTCGGTATCATTCACCATCATGAAAATTTGTGCAAGACGTAGATTACCAATACATTTTAGACAAAAGCGTGCATTATCTCTTATCTACACCCTACACCCTACCCTCAGATGATTGTGAATCTTGAGTTTTGAGAACACTAGGAATTGCTTCTAGAATGCGCGTGGCAATTTGTTCTGGTGTTTCTGATGGGGTGATGGTAATGTGTAAGTCTGCTTGAGAATAAAGCGGTTGACGTTGTTGGAGGAGCGATAGCAATTTTCCTTCAGGGTCAGAATCTTGTAAAAGCGGTCTTGTATCATCCTCCGCTAGACGATTTAACAAGATTTCCACTGAGGCATCCAGCCACACTATCAACCCATGACGCAAATAGCCCCAATTTTCTTGACGGAGAATAATACCCCCACCGGTAGCTATAACCAATTTAGTATAGGCACAAACTTGACCTAAAACATCGCTTTCTAACTGTCGAAATGCTGCTTCTCCTTCGGTGGTAAATATCTCATTGATAGATTTTCCCGCAGCTTTAACTATCACATCATCAGTATCTATAAATCCATAACCAAGTTGCTGTGCTAGTAACCTTCCTACAGTCGTTTTACCAACACCCATCATGCCAATTAAATACAGGTTGACTCCTCTTAATAAGTTATTCACTAATGTCTTCACTCCCGTTAACCACCCCTAATTTTATCTGATCAACTGCACTTAGTTTCAGTAAGTAGTAGATTGAGAGTCTTTTTCTTTTAAGCGTTCAATTATATAGTCTCTCCAGACTTGACTGGGGGCTAAACTTGCTGCTTTGGTATCAATAAATGATCGTCGCTGGAGTAATTCTAGCGTTTCCAAAATTAATATTTTTCCTAATCTTGGTGACGTTCCGGGTATAATGTGAGTTGTTAAAGTTATTACAGAATTACACTCTGGATTAAGTACCAGCCAGTACATAATATATTTTTCTAACTCAGACAAGCGATTAAACTGCTGGTCTAAAATTCTGCGAATATCGCCAAAAACCGGAGTACCCTGTTTTATAAACTGATAAATACTACCACCAAATAAATCTTGAATGGTGGTGGCCACTAATTTCAAAAATAACGGATTACCAGCATACCAATCAATCAATACGTCAGATTCTGTAGAGTCTAATTTTGCCAATCCTTTAGCTTCAAGGATCTCCAAGCTTTCTATTTTGTTTAAACCAGTCAATTTTAAAGAGCGCACAGGCAGTTTTTTACCTTCTATTACCGCAATTTCTGGTAGTTTTTCCCGACTAGTTAACAATAAGCAGCTTTGATGTTGGGATTCTCCTATTCTTCTAATTAACTCACCGTAACCTTCATAACCTCGTCGATATTGAATTTCTGTCGGCAGATCAAGTTTACTGGTTGTTACAGAATTACCACTATTACTGGATAAAATCGAGTCAACATGATCGAAAACTAGCAGACAACGTACTTTGCGTAAAGCATTAATCAATTGAGAAATTTTAGTATTGAGAGTTGCGGTTGTGTCTATCTGCCAGTTTGGTGATAATGTCTGCATCAGTTCTAGTAACATTGCATCTATCTTAGGGCAGAGATGTAGCGATCGCCAAATCACAAATTCAAACTTATCTTCAACCTCTTGAGCTAACTTGACAGAAAAAGCAGTTTTCCCAATTCCACCCATCCCCAAAACTACAACCAACCGACAACCTTGTTGTACAATCCATTCTGAGACTCTGGTGAGTTCCATTTTCCTACCACAGAACCTAGTGACATCAACCGCCTCACCCCAATCTTGAATTTTTGTCACTTCCACATTCAGTAAACCAGCTTCTTGTACTTTGGTATTGTTGAGCAAAGTAGTGATTGGTTTGACTGGAAACCAATTTTTTTTATACCCTGCTTTTTCTAATAAATGAGTTACATGACTCCAATTTTTTACCTTAACTGAATATCCTGTTTGGTTACTCAGCAAATCTTCTATGTATTTATATACTCCATTAGAAAGATAAACTCTGACAGTGCTGCTATTGCGACTTTGATAAACTTTAGTTGCTATTTCCGCAGGACTACAACCACAAAGCAAACCTCTCAGCAATTTCTTTTCCACAGGTGTGAGAGCTTTTCTCTTTGCAGAAGCTAAGTCTACATACAATTTCTCTAAATCCCAATTATTTTGTGCTTCTATAAATTCTTCTTCTGTTGGTCGGGAATCTACTAACGGCATTATTGTTAATATTTTCGTGATAGCTACGTTAGCGATATACTAACGTTTATTCTATAAAGACCTGATAAACTAATGATAAATTTATAACGAATTTAATAACAGTTGTTAGGTGCATTTTTATTTATTACTTAGGTATCCTTAAACTTAACGTAAATTTCATATATCTTGTTGGAAACTTTAAGGAAATAAATTCTGTCCATATAAAAAGGTGAAATGAGTTTTACATAAAAGAGAGTTGTCAATAACACAGTGTTATAGTTCTCAAATCCTAGTGTTACGAGATAACGGGTTATCACCTACCTAGTCAGATATCTGGGAAAAGTGCGTTTGGGAAGACTGAGAAAAGGTTAAAGCATTAGCTCTTTACTCCCTCTCTAATACCTCTTCCTACACTTCTGTGACAGGTCTGATGGCTAAATGTCTTATACCGTTTCTTTATGAGGCGGCGCTAAATTTCTTTAGCTCTTTCTTTGTGTACTTTGCGTCCTTTGCGGTTAGTTATAGAATTCGGCGCATCTTTATACAACCACGTTTTGATCAGGATAAGCGTTAATTAATAAATGTGATATGAATGAGGTATCAACGATGACTCGAATTCGAGACATTGTGCAAACAGCTTTTACAACTGGCTATTTAACTTTGCAAGCAGAAAACCAACTCAGACAACTGTTATCTACCCGATATGACTTTGAAGATTTTAATGCCTTTATGGCTTTGCAGGAAGCGGCAATGATGGGTGAAATTAAGCAGGAGTCACGGGAGTATCGGGAGCAGCGTCAATTGAAGACGGTGAGGTAACACAACTTGGGATTTTAGATCGGAAATTGTAAAAGAGGAAAACTGTTTTTCTCTTCCTCATCAACCGTAAATCACTTGCGTGGTTTCTCTGTTCTAGCGTCGAGTAGGTTTGTTGTCATCATCAAAATCGTCGTCTTCAAAAAAATCCCAATCATCATCTGTTGGATCAGCAGTTGTCTTGGTTGGTGGTTGATAAGGAGGGATAATTACTCGGTAATCAGCATCGTAAATGGATTCACTCTTTCCCACCCCAGTATTTTTAGGTTCTTGGGAACTGTAGGAGTAAACTGAATCAGAATGGGAACTATTTTTAGGTGGTTGCTGAGGTGCGTAGGTTTTAGAACTTGCGGTTTGTGGTGATTGATCAAAATCCCAATCGTTATTTTGGTTAGGATCTATATCCCAATCGTCAAACTCGTTATTGGTAGTGTAATCGGTCGTACTTGCTGGTTTACGTGGATTTTCTTCCCTCGCATTTTTATTGATACGCGGTGCAGTGGCTGTTGATTTAAACGAGGTGGTTGATGTCTGTTGACCGAAATAATTACCTACTTTCAACAAGGTAACTATCAAAACAGATGTAAAACCGCCAGCAACAATACTAAATAAAATCCATAAACTTAATGGTAATGGTTGAGTTCGCATCCCCAAAAATACCAGGGCAAGAGCAGGCGAAAAATTTTGGACTAATAACAGTGTTAGTCCTGCCAGCACCACTAGTAATAAAATTAAGCGAATTATAGACATTTTTATCAGTTGTTCATAAATAGGCAACAGGGAACAGGGAACAGGGAACAGCTAGAAGACAAAACAGTTTTTTTCTCCTACACCCCACACCCTACACCCTACACCCTTTAACGATGACCTTCCCAACGTTGAATAGGGATACAATCAATATCTAATTGATCTAAAGCACGGGCAACTACAAAATCAACTAAATCTTCTATAGTTTTGGGGTTGTGATACCAAGCGGGAATAGCGGGAACAACTCTAACTCCTGCTTCTGCTAGGGTTGTTAAGTTCCGCAGGTGAATCAGGCTAAAAGGTGTTTCCCTGGGGACAATAACTAGCTTACGTCCTTCTTTCATTTGCACATCGGCCGCCCTTTCTAGTAAGTCTGAACTTAAACCTACTGCGAGTTTTGCTACCGTACTCATGCTGCATGGCATGATGATCATCCCCAGAGTTTTGAAAGAACCACTAGCAATACCAGCACCCACATCACTCCAAGAATGACAGCGTAGTTTCCCAGATAAGTTAACTCCCGCTTGTTCTCGCCAAAATCGCTCTTGTGCTTCAATATCTGCTGGCATCCGGATATCTTGCTCCGCTTGCCAGACCATATAAGTTGATTTTGAAGCCACAAGTTCAATGTTGTACTCGGCTTCCAGCAGAAATTTGAGAGCGCGAACGGCGTAAATCAGGCCAGATGCACCTGATATGCCTAATATTAGTGGTCTTGTATTAGTTGACACGCAATTATTGGGAAACTGATCAAATTAATTGAGGCATTAGGCATTAGGCATTAGGCATTAGGCATTGGGCATTGGGCATTGGGCATTGGGCATGGGATAGAGGAGGAATTTTTACCTCCTGCCTCCTGCCTCCTGCCTTCTGCCTCCTGCCTTCCTTAAGCAAGAAATCTATTCATCTTCGTCGTATAAATCCAAGTCCAGCGCATCTATCTGATCTGGTAAATAGGTATCTGATGTATCTTGATTGCCTATTCCCACTCCCAAGCCTTTAGCTATACCATCGGCACCAACTGTAACTAAATCTATTTGCTGGCGATAGTAATCTACGCTTTTGACTTGTACGGAGACGCGATCGCCCAGTCGATAGGAGGCACGATTTTTGCGGCCAAACAGTGCTTGTTGTCTAGCCCGGTATTCGTACCAGTCATCTTTGAGAGAACTGACGTGAACTAGTCCTTCTACCCGTAAAGGTGTACTCAGTTTAGAGCCGATTTCTAACTCTGTGGCTGGGACTTCGATTTCGACAAAGAAGCCGTAGGATTGAACTCCAGTAATTACACCGGGAAAGACTTGACCAATCCGCTGTTTCATCAATTGAGCTTTTTGTAATCCGGCTAAATCGGCTTCAGCTTCTTGGACTTCTTTTTCTCTGTCATTAATCTGAACCAGCACCCTGGTTAAATCACTTTGCAGTTCTTGTTGCAGTTCTGGAGGGAGGACGTTCCAGTTAATTTCCAGATGAGAAGAGGAATGGCGCAGGTTCACACGCTCTTTCACACGGGTGTTGCGGCGATCGCGCCCGTATTCCAGTAAAGCATGATACACTCTTTGCATCAGTAAATCGGGATAACGCCGCAAGGGAGAGCTAAAGTGTAGATACTGTGGTAGAGCTAAACCAAAGTGTGTACTTCTGGCAGTGCTGTATACAGATGGCTTGAGAGTATCTTGTAATAAGTAAGTGAGGACTTGCTCTGATGGTGATTCAGTAAAAGCTCTAGTTAAGTGTTGATAATCTAGAGGTTGAATTTCCAACTCTGGATCGAGTGTCAACTCTACACCTAAATTAATGGCTAACTTCAGCATTTCTTGAACATCTTCAGGATCTGGTGTTCCTTGGACTCGCCAAATAGCGGGAACTCCCAAGGCGCTGAGGTGATCTGCCATCAGTTCATTGACCAACAGCACATACTCTGTGAATAGCGATCGCACGGGTGAGTCATTCAGTACCACAGCCCCCATGATCCCCTCATCATGGTAAGGATTTTGGCTGGGTGGTAAATTCAATTGCAAGCTACCACGAGACAGCCGAGCTTGTTTAGCTGCTTTAGCCAAGGTGGCCAAGTCATTTAATATCTCGATACTTTGGGCAGATACTTTTGTGGATTCACCGCTGATAACTGCTTGTGCTTGTTCTTTGCTGACTGCGGTGTCTACATTCATGACACTGGGTTGTATTTCCCATTCCAGCACTTCTCCCGATTGGGGATCAATTGTGATCACAAAGGATAAACAGAGGCGATCGCTACCTGGTATTAAGGAACAACGTTCTCCTACCGCATCAGGTAACATCGGCAAAATTAAGTCTCCGAGATACACTGACCTACCCCGCTTGAGTGCTTCTCTGTCTAATATCTCATCTGCTTGAATATAATGAGATAAATCCGTGACATGAACAATCAACCGCCAAGGGCCACTAGGGTTTTTCTCCAAGCTAAAAGCATTTTCTATCACCCGATCATCGCCGTTTAACCCTTCAATTATCAGGGTAAACAAATTCCGTAAATCTACGCGGTCTTTTAAATCTGCTTTCAGTAACTTTTTCGGCAACCTAGCTGCTGCATCCAATACGTTTTCTGAAAAATTACGTGATAAATCGTGTTTGCAAGTTACTAAGTCTATATCAGCGGCTGCTTCTGCATCACTACCTAGAATTTGTACCACTCGCCCCAAAGGTGGATACTGAGCCAGAGGGTAACGTAGGACTTCGACATGAGCCAGGTGGTCAATAGCTTCCTCTAGTTTGATGCCATTAGTGAGCAGTTTCAATTCAAACAGCAGACGATCATCCAAAGGTACAGCACGGAAACCCCCTTCTACTTGCTTGATCCGTGCCAGCAAAGTGTGATTAGAACGCTCCAGAATCAACTTCACCTCACCTTCAGGAGAGCGGCGACGACTACCTTCTTTTAGCACTCTCACCAAAACGCGATCGCCATTCCAGGCATTACTCAGATGACTTTCCCGGATATAAATATCTTCAGATCCTTCTGTATCTTGAATTGCAAAGCAAAACCCCTTACTAGAACAGCGGAGTTTAGCTTCTATCAGCCCCTCTTCTGATACACGACGATACTTACCACGTTCTTTGACTAACAGTCCAATTTTTTCCAGCACCTCCAAAGCAATGTGAAGTTTTTCTAAACTGTCTTCATCCTCACAACCCAGTTTCTTTTCCAAAACCTTACGAGCTACCAATTTATCATCAGTAAAATTGGCAAGGAGTGTAGCGATTGAAAATTCCATGCAGTGAACCGACCTTTGGTCAAAACATCATTTTTCTTGTAATCTGGTTCTTCCCTGTATATCCTCACAGCCTACAGACACTTGTTGCCAACGAATTACCCGTTTGCGTAGCATCTCGTAGAGAAGGCAAGGTTGCCGAAGTTCATATCAGAGTAACTCTCTGTTGGGACTTCTCACTGCTCGGACTTCTCACTGCACGACACTCTCAGACTTCACCTGGATTAAACTTTCTGCACCTAACCAATCGAGAAAAGCACTCCTGATACTCGATTTCCACCTGGTAATTACGCAATGGGTTGTTGAGAGGTTTGATTTAAAGAATCCTCTATCTCACCCACAAGCCTCTACACAAGCCAAGGAACAGGTGTTTGATTGTCTAGATTTCAGCAGGTACTACCATGATAATCTGAGTTTTAACTAGCAGAAACTGCCGATTAACCTAATTTTCCCATTTGTAGAATCGGTAACAATCAGGTAAGCAGCTTAACAAGCAATGAGGGCGAACCTTATCTTTATTATTGTAGATTTAGAGCGTACTTCCAGAAAATACTTCTAGATATCGAATTGGGTAATTAGTATAGCATCGAATGGAAGAACACCCAGAGTTAGTGATTTTGCCAACAGTAGCCAAAAATTTATGCAACCAGCGGCTACTGCTACAATCGTGACATACTATCATACCGCAAAAAGTACCTGGAAGCCCTATTAAGAATAGCAGGTGACAGGTAACAGATGACAGGAGTTCTTAATTTTGGATTCTGAGGTTGTATGGCTACGCCACGCAAGCTATCAAAAATCAAATAAGAGTCCTCTATAAAAATAAAATTAAACAAAAATTAAACAAAAGTTAAACAGATGAAGATGGGTGGCAATATTATGTTGGCTCAATTCCAGAGCTTGTATCCTAACGGCAGTATTATTTCTGAATTAGTACAGATTTTTCAGGGCAAATATATCGTCCGAGTCAGCGTCCAAATTGAAGGTATCACCCGCGCCACTGGTATGTCAGCAGCAGAAACGATAGAAGTTGCTGAAGACCAAGCCAGAAATCGGGCGCTCATGGTTTTGGGAATCATTAGTAGCGGCAGTACCCAAGGAACAGTAGCTTCGCTTCCAAAAGGCGTTTCTGCGGCTCAAGAAAATCCCTCCACAAATACCCCAAATGTCTTAAATGAGTCTGTCTCTACATCCAGTGATGTTGTTAGCAGTCAATGGTCACTGCCCAATCACAGGGAAAAATCACCACTCCCTATCATTGGAAATAACAGCAACACAACACAGGATATCTATAACCCGGACTTAAGTCAAAGTTTTTCTGTAACTCATACCAGAGAAGAACCAAATAATGCATCAGCACCAAGCCTGGAAATTTTATCCAGTCCAGAACCTGAACCGCAACCGTTACCAGAAATTTCTGCCAGTAACGTCACACCATTTACTCCACGCAGTTATTCTCCTCCAGAAGACATTGGCTTACAGTCAGGTGTAGCTAAAAGAAAGAAGAAAAGTGAACCGGTAAATTTATCTGATGTGATTGCCCAAACCGATGTGCAGATAGAACGTTTAGGCTGGACAAAAGAACAGGGTAGAGAACATCTCAAAAAAACCTATGGTAAGTTAGGGCGTTCTTTACTTAGTGAAGAAGAGTTACTAGATTTTCTCAATTACCTCAAATCCCAACCAGACCCTATAGCTGGATTTTAAAAGAAGGTGACAGGTGACAGGTGACAGGTGACAGTTAAGAGGGAATAGGGAATAGGGAATGGGGAATAGAAGTATGGCTAAGGCCAAGCTGCGCTATCAGGAAGAAGAAAGAAGTAATTTTTCCTCTGCTCCCCCACACCCTACACCCTACACCCTACACCCTACACCCCTACACTACAGCCATAGGACGGCTACCTGCGGAGTGACGGTCAATAACTTGGTCAATCAAGCCGTATTCTTGTGCTTCTTCTGGAGACATGAAGAAGTCACGTTCTGTATCTTCAGCAATACGGTCAAGTGGCTGACCTGTATGTTCAGCTAAATACTCATTCAGCTTGCGCTTGTGGTATAAAATTTCCCGTGCCTGAATTTCAATATCCGTTGCTTGTCCTTGAGCGCCGCCTAGCGGTTGGTGAATCATAATGCGTGAATGGGGTAAGCTCATTCTTTTACCCTTGGTTCCAGCACTGAGAAGGAAAGCACCCATACTTGCTGCTAGTCCAGTACAAATAGTACAGACATCGGGGCGGATGTTCTTCATGGTATCAAAAATGCCCATCCCCGCCGTCACTGAACCACCAGGAGAGTTGATGTACATATATATGTCTTTCTCCGGGTCTTCAGCATCTAAAAACAGTAATTGGGCAACAATCAAGTTAGCTAAACTGCTATCTACCTGTTGTCCCAAAAAGATAATGCGCTCACGTAACAGCCGTGAGTAGATATCAAAGGCGCGTTCGCCTCGACCCGATTGTTCAATAACGATAGGAATCATTAGCGTGTTTGTAGCTATTTGTCATTTATTCTATCTAACGTCAGTTGCTACTGTCAGAAATGGCTACGCCAAGCGCCCTAAATTCTAAAATCTAAATTCTAAAATCTAAAATTTTTTTCACTGGCACTTTTTGAGGCTGATAGGAGTCTAAGTAACTATGGTGATGTGAAAAGAAGGTGAAATATAAGGTTAATCAACACTTGATTAAGTTTATGATCTCTCTTTTACACAGCGCCCCAATTATTCACGAATAACTTGACTTGCCTAGATTTGGCAACAACGGTTTAGTTAAAATCTTTTTCAGGTATTAGTAACTTTTTTCACATTTTTTAACTTTTTTCTGGTTAATTATCCGGACATATTTTGCCAATCCGGTAAATCGGGACTATGAGGTGTATTTAGAATAACCAGTTCTACTTGAAATCCTATTCATCAAGAGAGAAGTGCTATGCTGGAAAGACTTATGCAAGCTGCTTTAATAACCTTTTTACTCCATCTGATTGCAGGACTAAATGCTAGTAATCAAATTCCTGCTAAGTCTGTATCACCTATATCAGAAATGCCTACGCCAGTTCTGGGTTCAACTTTTCACTTGTTTAAGTAAAATAGCAGGTGACAGGTGATAGGTGACAGAGTTGAAAGTCATGTGAAGCGACGTAAAAAATATAGTTTTCTTTCTGACTGTTAGCTGTTAACTCTTAATTGCAAACAGGCTAGACTGGTCAGGAAAGAGAACTAACTTTTGATTATGACTAATCGCCTTGCTGAAGCAAAGAGCCTGTATCTCCGCAAACACGCCGAAAATCCCATTGATTGGTGGCCTTGGTGTGACGAAGCACTGGAAACTGCAAGGGCGCAAAATAAACCGATTTTTCTTTCTATTGGTTACTCTAGCTGTCACTGGTGTACGGTGATGGAAGGGGAGGCGTTTTCTGATTTAGCGATCGCTCAATATATGAACGCTAATTTTCTCCCTATCAAGGTAGACCGGGAAGAAAGACCAGATATAGATAGTATTTATATGCAGAGTTTGCAAATGATGAGTGGTCAAGGGGGTTGGCCACTCAATGCTTTTCTCTCTCCTGATGATTTAGTCCCGTTTTACGCTGGTACTTATTTCCCAGTTGATCCCCGTTATGGTCGTCCGGGATTTTTGCAGGTGTTACAAGCTTTACGCCGTTATTACGATACGGAAAAAGAGGAGTTACGTCAGCGTAAAGCGGTAATTCTGGAAGCATTGCTGACATCTGCGGTGTTGGAAAATGGTGGTAATCAGGAAATTGAAGATCGTCAATTATTGCAAACAGGTTGGGAAACTTCCACGGGGATCATCACTTCTAAGCAAGTTGGTAATAGTTTTCCGATGATCCCCTATTGTGAGTTGGTTTTGCGGGGAAGTCGGTTTAATTATCAATCTCGATATGATGGAGAGCAAGTTTATACTCAACGAGGATTAGATTTAGCGTTGGGTGGAATTTATGATCATGTTGGTGGTGGTTTTCACCGCTATACTGTTGATCCGACTTGGACTGTCCCCCATTTTGAAAAGATGCTCTACGATAATGGTCAGATTGTGGAGTATTTAGCAGATTTGTGGAATGCGGGAATTCAAGAACCAGCTTTTGAAAAGGCAGTGGCTGGAACTGTAAAATGGTTACAACGGGAAATGATTGCACCAAGTGGTTATTTTTACGCTGCTCAGGATGCGGATAGCTTCATTAACCCCGCAGATGTTGAACCAGAAGAAGGTGCTTTTTATGTCTGGAGTTATCAGGAATTACAACAACTTTTAACAACTCAAGAATTAACAGAATTACAACAGCAGTTTACTGTTACTGCCAATGGTAATTTTGAAGGTAAGAATGTTTTACAAAGATTGCATCCAGGTGAACTGAGTCAAACACTGGAAATTGCTTTGAGTAAGTTGTTTGTTGCTCGTTATGGTGCTACACCTGATGCACTGGCAACTTTTCCCCCAGCGCGAGATAATCAGGAAGCGAAAACTACTAATTGGCCTGGTCGCATTCCAGCAGTGACTGATACTAAGATGATTGTAGCTTGGAATAGCTTGATGATTTCTGGTTTGGCTAGGGCATCTGTGGTGTTTGGACAACCAAGCTATCTGGAGTTAGCAGCACAAGCAGCAAATTTTATCTTAGATCATCAATTTGTAGATGGACGTTTTCACCGACTGAACTATCAAGGTGAAACTGCGGTGTTAGCTCAATCTGAAGATTACGCATTTTTTATTAAAGCATTACTAGATTTACACCAAGCTGCGGTGGAAAATTCCTATTGGTTAGAAAAAGCTGTTTCTCTCCAAGATGAATTTAACGAATTTCTGTGGAGTGTAGAATTGAGTGGTTACTTTAATACGGCTAGTGATGCTAGTCAAGATTTAATTATCAGGGAGCGGAGTTTTGCGGATAATGCCACACCTGCTGCTAATGGAATTGCGATCGCTAATTTAGTTCGTTTAGCTTTACTGACTGATGATTTGCATTATCTTGATTTAGCTGAATCAGGGTTAAAAGCATTTAAAGGTGTAATGAGTGAATCTCCCCAAGCTTGTCCTAGTTTATTTACTGCTTTAGATTGGTATCGTAATTGTACTTTAATTCGTAGTACCACTGAGCAAATAACATCATTAACACCAAATTATTTACCCAGTGTGGTGTTTGCGGCTGTAGCAGATTTACCAGAAGGAAGTATTGGTTTAGTGTGTCAAGGGTTGAAATGTCTTCCCGCAGCAGCAACTGTAGAACAGTTATTGGAACAGGTACAGCGCAGTCAGAATAGGGTGTAGGGTGTGGGGTGTAGGGTATAGCGGTTATTGCTGTTGTCGCAACAGACGCAAATTCTCTCTCACTGTGACTGTATTCGGATGGTTAACCGCTAACACCCTCTCAAACATCTCTAAAGCTTGAATGTAGAGAGGTTCGGCTTTTGTGTATCGTAGCCTGATTCAGACTCCTGAAAATCCTCAAATCCTGGACATTATCTCGACTTCGCTCGATAACCACCTGATTCTGACAAAATAGGGTGAGCATCACCCACCCTACATTTAAAATTCCTAACCAGCAGCTACCATTTCACTCTCTAAACGAGCTAATCTTTCTGCTAGTAGTTGTTCCAAGGTAATTAAAGCCTTAGTGAAACCATCAATACCTTCTGCTAATTTATCAGATGCCATCCGGTCAGCAGCGTGCATCTTATCAAAGGTGGCTTTATCAACAGAGATTTTTTCAATTGATAAACTTGCTGTTTTTGCAGGATCAAGTTTGCGGGGTAATTCAGCAACAGTATTTTGCAATTCCGTTAACAAACCAGGAGAAATAGTCAACAAATCACAACCAGCAAGTTCAGTAATTTCGCCGATGTTACGGAAGCTTGCGCCCATAACTTCAGTTTTATAACCGAACTTCTTGTAGTAGTTATAAATCTTGGTTACAGACAATACACCAGGGTCTTCCGCAGCAGGATAGCTATCACGTCCGGTATCTTTTTTGTACCAGTCGAGAATGCGACCAACGAAAGGAGAAATGAGAGTGATACCAGCTTCAGCACAAGCGATCGCTTGGTGAACACCAAATAATAGAGTTAAGTTACAGTGAATACCTTCTTTTTCCAAAATTTCCGCAGCCTTGATACCTTCCCAAGTAGCGGCAATTTTAATCAAAACCCGCTCTTTAGAAATACCAGCAGCCTTATACTGAGCAATTAAATCTCGTGCTTTTGCTACAGTTGCATCTGTATCATAGGATAACCGTGCATCTACTTCAGTAGACACCCGACCGGGGATAATTTGCAAAATCTTTAACCCAAAGGATACGGCCAAACGGTCAAAAGCCAAAGAAACTACCTCTGCTTGGGTAGCTTTAGAACCTGCATCTTTTTTCGCTTTAATTAAAGTTTGGTCAACAATATCCTGATATTCCGGCATTTGTGCCGCAGCAGTAATCAGTGAAGGATTGGTAGTAGCGTCTTGGGGCTTAAACTTTTCAATTGCTTGGATGTCCCCAGTATCTGCTACCACAACGGTTACTTCCCGCAACTGTTCCAGTAGATTCTTAGGCATAGCATACTCCGTGAATTTTTTTGGTGTAGGATTTACCAATCCCCAAATATTTAAACTCTTCCATCTTCCACACAATTCCGATTCTGGCAATTTTTCTTAACGATTGCCTAACTTTGCTGAATTGGCTTACGCCTCAGCCCCATTTTAGATATCTCATGCTGTGATTGGCTGTCCAATTGAATGCACTTTGATTAAACTAGTTGTTCCTGATTGACCAACTGGGACACCAGAGGTAATCACCACCTTGTCACCTTTTTTGACAAAACCCCTATCCACAACCGTGTCTACCACATTGGTAAACATCTCCTCTGCATGATGAACAGGTTTTATTAGCAAAGGTTCCACACCCCAAGATAAAGCTAACTGACGATAAGCAATGCACTCCGAGGTGAGGGTAATAATTGGAGTCAGGGGACGATATTTAGAAATTAGTTTGGCGGTACTACCGGAAGTAGTATTACAAAGAATAGCTTTAGCGCCCGTTTCATAAGCAATGCGACAAACCGCTTGGGCGACAGATTCCGTCACACTCAGACAACCCGCTTCACTATTCCAGGTGTGTCTAGCACCCGCCTCCAACACCTTTTCGGTTTGCACAGCGATATTGTGCATAGTCTGAACAGCCGCAATAGGATATTCACCCACCGCAGTTTCTCCAGATAACATCACCGCATCCGTACCATCCAAGATAGAATTCGCAACATCAGTAGCTTCAGCGCGGGTAGGGTCAGGGGCGCTAATCATCGACTCTAACATTTGGGTAGCAGTAATTACCGGCTTACCAGCTAGATTACAGCGACGAGTAATATCTTTTTGAATGAGAGGCACTTGGTGAATAGGCATTTCTACCCCCAAATCACCCCGGGCAATCATAATGGCATCAGCAACTTTCAGGATGTCATCTAACTGTGCCACAGCTTCCGGGCGTTCAATTTTCGCAATCAGGCGAATTTTTGCACCAGCAGCTTCAATCATCCGTTGTGCAGGTTCTAAATCTTGGGGCGATCGCACAAAAGAAACTGCCACCCAGTCTACACCCAACTGGATGCCAAACCGCAAATCCAGCAAATCCTTTTCCGTGATAGAACTCAAAGGTAAAGGAGTAGCAGGTAAATTCACACCCTTGTGAGTAGAAACCAACCCCCCAATATCAACATGGGCGCGAATTTTATCAGCATCACGACTAGTTACAGTTAACTTCACCCGACCATCATTAATTAAAATAGGTTCACCAGGGCGGATCATGGCGAACAAAGTGGGTAGTGGTAAAGGTAATTCATCAATACTTTCACCCTTGTCCTGCAAGAGAAAAGTAACTTCACTACCCTGTTCTAACATCAACCCTTCTGGTGGTAGCTTCCCTAAACGAATCTTGGGACCACACAAATCTTGCAGAATAGCTACTGGTCTTTGTAACTCGTTACTAATGCGCCGCAAATGGTGAAAAGTTTGGGCGTGGACTTCATAAGCCCCATGGGAAAAATTCAACCGTGCTACATTCATTCCCGCTTCTACCAAAGCTTGCAGCTTTTCCGGTGCAGAAGTAGCAGGGCCAACAGTACAGATAATTTTGGTTCGACGCATCATAAAAAGTAGGGAGTAACGGTACAGTAGCGCACCCCGTTAAGCCCATACTGGGGATAATGGAAAATGGACAATTGACAATGGATAATAATTAATTGACGATCCAGAATTGACAATTAAAAATTACCCATTATCAATTATCAATTGTCAATTATCAATTTTTCCTTCTGTGCCATTGACAACATCAAGTCAACAACACGGTTGGAATAACCCCATTCGTTGTCATACCAAGAGACCACTTTAAAGAAATTAGAGTTCAATTCAATTCCTGCACCTGCGTCAAAAATGCTAGAGTGGGTATCACCTTGAAAGTCAGTAGATACCACTTCCTCATCGGTGTAACCCAAAACACCAGCCAAAGCGCCTTCAGCAGCTTGTTTCATTGCCGCGCAGATTTCTTTGTAACTTGTAGCTTTAGTAGTTTTGAAAGTTAAGTCAACTACAGAGACATCAGGAGTAGGAACTCTAAAAGCCATCCCAGTCAATTTACCCTTCAACTCTGGTAACACCAAAGCCACAGCTTTAGCTGCACCTGTGGAAGAGGGAATAATGTTTTGTGCTGCACCACGTCCACCACGCCAGTCTTTTTTACTGGGGCCATCTACCGTGGGTTGGGTGGCTGTCATGGCGTGAACTGTAGTCATCAACCCTTCAGCCAAGCCAAAGTTATCATTAATGACTTTAGCAATAGGGGCTAAACAATTTGTAGTACAACTAGCATTGGAAACAATTAAATCCTTTGCTGGGTCAAAAAACTGGTGATTGACACCCATCACCATTGTTTTTACCTTTTCAGGGTCTTTAGTTGGTGCAGAAATTACAACTCGCTTTGCACCTGCTTTGAGATGATTTTCCGCCCCTGCATAGTCAGTGAAAAGTCCTGTAGATTCCACAACATAATCTACACCTAATTTACCCCAAGGCAATTCCGCCGGATTTCTTACCGACACACAAGGGATAAAATGACCATCAATCACCATGCCATCTTCTCTAGCTTCTACCTTACCTTTTAACATACCGTGTGTAGAGTCGTACTTTAAAAGATAAGCAAGATTATCAGGTGGCACTAGGTCATTAATGCCTACAAATTCGATATTAGGGTTAGTAATACCCGCCCGCAGTACCAGACGGCCGATACGACCAAATCCATTGATACCAACTTTTAACTTCACCACAATTTAACCTCCTGTAGAGATTCAACCTCAGATAATTGGCCGGGTTAATTTTACTCTGACTTAGCTGATTCTTACAGTCAAAAAAGACATAAAGCTAATTTAGCTGGCATATTTTAAGGTTTGGTTATTGGAGGCAGAAGGCAGAAGGCAAAAGGTAGTACAAAAGAGGATTTAAAATGCTTGAACTTTTATAGCAATTATCATTCAAGTGAGGTACAAGCTTTCACAAGTCAAAAGTCAAAAGTCAAAAGTCAAAAGTCAAAAGTATTACCTCTTGATAAATCAAGAGGATTGAACAAGGAATAAGTTTGTTTTTTGTTTTTCCCTTTAAATGGGAGGCTTTTGACCCGTTTTTTTTGGTAATAATTAAACGCAGATAAACGCAGATAAACGCAGATGATTCTGTAATTCACCAGACTAGGAAACTAGATTTACGCTGTTATACTTAGATAATTTTTGAATTTTGGATTTTGCATTTATATTACTTTTTACCTAATTTCCAATCTTCACCACCGGGTAATTGGGTGAGAAGTTCTTTAATACCTGTTGATAAATCTTTTACTGAATAAGCATAAGTCAATTCTATAAATTTCCCAGCCGTAGAAATTATCTGATTTTGATCTACCATTTCTGCTAGTTGAAATTCATTGTAGATACCATTCATAACTTCTACACTTGCATCAGCTATTGCCAGTTCAATTTCATCTTCTAAATAACTATCCCATTCATTTTGATTAATGTATAGGAATCCGGTTTGGTTTCTGAATTTACTTGTGTAGGTAGGCAAAAGGCAAGAGTAAAACCCTTGCTATTATTAGTTTTCAAGGCTCAATAATGTCCTAATCTGGCTGCTATATAACAAAAACCTCCGCGAACCTCCGCGTTTACCTCCGCGTTCCTCTGCGTTTAAATCTTTCCTCCAAAAAAAGTAGAGACGCTGACATCAAACGTCCCTACCTTCCTATTTTAATAAGGCCATTTCCAATCTCGAATTTCCGGCATATCTTCACCGTGTTTCTCAATGTAATGCTTATGTTCAATCAAAGTATCTTGTAACTTTTGCTTCACATAAGCAGCTTTATAACCCAACTTCGGTACACGGTCAATTACATCCATTACCAAATGGAATCTATCTAAATCATTCATCACCACCATATCAAAAGGAGTGGTTGTTGTACCTTCTTCCTTATAACCACGGACATGAAGATTTTTGTGGTTAGTATGGCGATAGGTGAGACGATGAATTAACCAAGGATAACCATGAAAAGCAAAGATAATCGGTTTATCTGTAGTGAAAATAGTATCAAAATCTTTGCTGCTTAAACCGTGGGGATGTTCACTTTGTGGCTGTAGTTTCATTAAATTAACTACATTCACAACCCGCACTTTTAAATCTGGGAAATGCTGACGCAGAATATCTACAGCAGCTAAGGTTTCTAATGTAGGAATATCACCAGCACACGCCATGACTACATCTGGTTCACCATCTTGATCGCTACTTGCCCATTCCCAAATACTCAAACCTTTGGTACAGTGTTTAATGGCTGCGTCCATGTCCAAATATTGTAATGCCGGTTGTTTTCCAGCTACAATGACATTGACATAATTACGACTTCTTAAACAGTGGTCGGTGACAGATAGCAAAGTATTAGCATCAGGTGGCAAATAAACACGAATAATTTCGGCTTTTTTGTTAATTACATGATCAAGAAAACCAGGGTCTTGGTGAGAAAAACCGTTATGATCTTGTCGCCAAACATGGGAAGTGAGAAGATAATTTAAAGATGCAATTGGTCTTCTCCAGGAAATATGACGGGTTGTTTTTAACCATTTGGCGTGTTGGTTAAACATTGAATCAATGATATGAATAAATGCTTCATAACAGGAGAAGAAACCATGTCTTCCTGTTAGCAAATATCCTTCTAACCATCCTTGACAGTTGGTTTCACTTAGCATTTCCATGACTCGACCATTAGGAGATAAATGGTCATCTTCTGGAAGAGTTTCAGCCACCCAAGTGCGGTTTGTAACTTCTAAGACTGGATCGATGCGGTTAGATGCAGTTTCATCGGGTCCAAAAACTCGGAAGTTGCGGCTTTCCAGGTTGAGTTTCATGATATCCCGCAGGAATTTTCCACTCACTTTGGTAGCTTCTGCGTTAACTGTACCTGGTTTGGGTACTTCTACTGCATAGTTGCAAAAGTCTGGCATGATTAAATCACGCAGCAAAATACCACCGTTAGCGTGGGGGTTGTCTCCCATGCGTCGATGTCCCTGGGGTGCGAGTTCTGCAAGTTCGGGAATTAGTGTACCGTTTTGGTCAAAGAGTTCTTCGGGTTTGTAACTCTTCATCCAGTCTTCTAGGAGTTTGAGGTGTTCTGGTTTACCAGCTATATCACCAAAGGGTACTTGGTGCGATCGCCAATAGTCTTCTGTTTTTTTCCCGTCTACTTCCTTGGGGCCAGTCCAACCTTTAGGAGTGCGTAATATAATCATTGGCCATTGCGGTCGTTCTTTGAAACCATGTATCCGTGCTTCTCTTTGGATACCTTGAATTTCCGCAATAATAGTATCTAATGTTGCTGCCATTTGTTGGTGAACATCCGCAGGGTCATGACCTTCGACAAAGTAGGGTTTATAGCCATAGCCGATAAATAGGCTTTCTAGTTCATCATGGGGCAACCGTGCTAAAACTGTAGGATTAGCAATTTTATACCCATTCAAATGCAGAATTGGCAGAACTGCACCATCAGTAACAGGGTTGAGGAATTTGTTAGAATGCCAACTGGTAGCTAGTGCGCCGGTTTCTGCTTCCCCATCACCGACAACAGCCGCAACTAACAGGTCTGGGTTGTCGAAAGCAGCACCGTAGGCGTGAACTAAAGCATAACCGAGTTCTCCCCCTTCGTGAATAGAACCGGGTGTTTCTGGTGCAACGTGGCTGGGAATACCACCAGGGAAGGAGAACTGTTTAAACAGTTTTTGCATCCCCTCTGCATCTTGGGAGATGTTGGGGTAATATTCGCTATATGTTCCTTCTAGGTAGGTGTTGGCGACAAGTCCGGGTCCACCGTGTCCTGGCCCTGCGATGTAAATGGTGCTGAGGTCGTATTTTTTAATGATGCGGTTGAGGTGGACGTAGATAAAGTTCAGTCCTGGTGTTGTTCCCCAATGTCCTAAAAGTCTTGGTTTTACGTGGTCTTGTTTGAGTGGTTCTCTCAGTAGGGGGTTGTCGAGGAGGTATATTTGTCCGACTGAGAGATAGTTGGCTGCACGCCAATATGCGTTAATTTTTTGTAATTCTGTGTCTGATAATGGCTTTATTTGTGGAGTGCTGGCTAATGTCATTGGAAACTCCAAAAAGGTATTTGCACGAATGGAGTCAGTGTATTGGTTTGCTGACTCTGTGTCATCTTACCTGTGATTCATTTTTTCGGTGGGATGTTACAGATTTTTTTTATCTCACGCAAAGACGTAAAGGCGCAAAGGGAGGAGTTAAGAGTTTTGTAGCATTTTTAGAAACTGATGAATTTTTGTGATTTTCCTAGTTAAACATCTTTTAAAAAGACCGTAGGGGAAACATGAAAGAATTTAGCTAGTTTTTCTATGTGGTTTATTGTCATTTGTTGTTTACCACTGAAAACTTTAGATAAAACAGTTTCTTCTTCAAAAATGGGCATTAAATCTTGGGTTTGTAAATTTAATTCTTCTAGTAATACTTTTAATAATTCTACTCCATAAATATTAGGTACAGGATAATTTGTATCTTCATATTCAGCTACTACTAATCCTAATAAATGCAGATAATCTCGTTCATCAGGCGTTAAGGTTTCTTGATCTAATAAGGAATCAATGATATTTTGAGTGGTAGCTAGTTCTTCCTCTGATGTAATTTTTCGAGGAGGAAAAGCGGTAATCAATTCTAGGTAGGTTTTAGGTGTACCAAGGGTCTTGTTTCCAATTCTGTTTGTCATATTCTGCATGGGTAAGGATATGGCGAATATACACTTCTTGATATTGATAGTCTACTAAAGCAATTAGTCGGTAATTGTTACCACTAATATTAAAAACGGTAAAGTTACCAACTAAATCAGCAGATGGTAAGACTTGGCGTAATTCAACGAAATTTTCCCATTTGGCTTTACTAACAATTCTATACCATGTCTGTAGATTTGGTTCAGCTTTTGGATGCTGCTCCCAAAATTCTTTTAGTCTTTTTTTACTAATAATGTGCATTACTATAAATCATGCAATTTTTTGATAAACAACATTAATTTTAGGTTGAGATTTTTCTGCTTGTTGGTTTGTTACCATTATTTCTATATTTTGTCCTAATTTTATTAAGTAAGTTAATAGATTCTCAATTGTAAAATCTTTGAGAATACCGTTACTTAAATCATTTACTTTTTCAAGTTCTAAGCCTAAAATTTGTGCCGCTTGTTGCGGTGTGATTTGTTGTTGTTCTAAAATATCAGCTATGACAGAAGCTAATTTAACTTTGGCTAGTTTTTCTTCTGCATTAGCAAATCCTAAATCTTGAAATATGTTGCCAGAACTGATTGTAGAATCAAACATAATCTTTATTTTATGATTCTCTTATTTGTGAATTTTGTATTGCTGTCTGTAATCGCTGCTGAATTAACTCGATAGTTTGTTTAGGTGTTGTGATAGCATGGAGTGATTTTTTCTTGAAAGCGTGAAGAACATACACAGCAGCATCTATTTTTATAGCATAAACAGTGCGGTAAGTGTCGGTTTGATAATTGCTGCGAATTTCAAATACTCCATTAAAACCTTTTAAGGGTTTTATTTTGGTATGAGTTTGATTAGTTTGCACTCTATAGAGAATATACCCAATTTCATCAATTACATCTTCAGGAAATTCTAAAAGTTCTTCTTTGGCAGAATTTACCCAGATAACTGTTTTAGGTGTATCATTCATCATCTTATATTATCTATCTTCTAAAAATTTACTCCCCCGGTTCAATTCTATTTCAGCATATTTTATTAAGTTTTGAATCATTTGGTCACGGTCTATTTTATCTAATTCTTTTTTTGTTTTCTTTAAAAACAGTTTGTTCATTTGTTTAAGTTCATCATCCGTCATTATTTCTAACTTTTTATGTAGCTCATCTTTTCCATGCTCTTGCAAGTATGCAACTGGAATAATAGGAGGTTCATACTTGTTACTTATTGATTTTGTATATACTGTTTTTTGCTGAATATTTGGTAATGGCTTTTTAACATCATTGCTTAATTCATTAATTTTTTTAATTATTCCTTCTTGCTTGTCTTGAATATCTTTAATTTGTTCTTGAACATCTTTAATTTGTGCAGTTAGAGATTTTTGTAATTCTGTGATTAAGTCAAAAACATGAGATAAGGTAACATCACAGTTTACATCATTTTCTATCTTTTCCTGATCTGGGTTAATTTTTTCATTATTTACACTCAAATTAGTTTTAGATAAATCCTGAGAATTATTATTTTCTGATGATGGTAATTCCTTAAATTGTTCATTATTGTCATCTGAATTTATCTTGCATGAATCCTGAACACCATTATCTTCTGATGATAGTGATTTCTTACTATTGTCATCAGTAAATTTTTCATCTTGAACATTATTATCCAGCATATTGAATAAACTCCTTAGTCATGTCAATTACATATTTATTCAAATTACCATGACCATACTTTTGTTTAAAAGTGGCTTGTTCCGTTTCAACGTCCATAGCTTCTGCAATCTTATTAGCTTGTGGTATCATCGTTTTGAAATTGGGTGCTGGATCTAGATTTAACTTCGTAAAGCTCTCTTTAAATCGTGCAGGTAATTCATAATCTTTCACCTCATTATGCCTAGTAGATCCTTGTTGATATTTAGTAATTACAAGACCTAAGCATTTAATCTTAAGATGCCGTTTCCCTGCAAACGTATGAATACTTTTAATAATTTGAGGTACGCCATATATTGATAGTTTATCCGGAATTGTTGGAATTAAAAAATAATCACTAATTTCAATGCCATTTTTAGTAATATTTCCCAAATTTGGTGGGCAATCTATCAAAACATAATCATAATTATTCAAATAAGGCTTGATGAAATGTTTCAATACTTCAACCGTAGCTATAGTCCCTTCCGTTTTCTCTGAAATATCCTTGAGATTATCCTGAATATCAATTAATTGAATACTTGAAGGTAATAAACTTAATGTCTTTAGTCTTAAATTGGAAACACCTTTTTGAATTGCTTGTTGAACTTGAAAATCAGATGTGTCATCTAATTTATCTTTAAACATTTGAAATACAGTTTGTTTTTTTCTATGCAATTCATCCCATTTATCTTCACCAATCAGAGCAATAGTAGCATTAGTTTGAGGATCAAGGTCTATTACCAATACATTTTTACTAAATTGACTAGCCAGACACTCAGCTAATTGAACGGTAGTAGTTGTTTTAGCGACTCCACCTTTGAGATTAATTAGACTAACAACTTTAGCTGACATAGTTTAAATTTACAAGTGGGTTTAGAATGGACATTTTGAATCTTACGACACATCTTTTATTGTATATGATAGCACATAGTCTTAGTTAAAGATACAAAAAGATACAAAATGAGTGTCAAACTAGGAAATTCGACTTCTTTAAAAAATTGAGCATTTGGGAAAATTTACTGATTATTATAAAACCTGAAGAATTACAAATTAACACATTACCAAAAAACGAAAAATGCAAATCGTTAAACGCAATATCGAATTAAGAGTTGATGATAGTTTAATGCGGGTTTATGTCGCTTCTCCTAAACCAGAGGGTAAATATCCAGGAATTGTTTTTTACAGTGATATTTATCAATTAGGTGATGCCATAATTCGCTTAGTTAATTATTTAGCTGGGTTTGGTTATGTTGTCGCAGCACCGGAAATTTTTCACCGTATTGAACCGATAGGTTCTGTTATTGAACCTAACGATTTGGGGAGAATGCGCGGGAATGATGATGCACGACGGACGTTAATTTCAGAATATGATGCTGATACTCGTGCTGTAATTGATTTTCTCAAAAATGACAATTCAGTTATAGATGAAAAAATCGGAACTTTGGGTTTTTGTATTGGTGGACATTTAGCTTTTCGGGCTGCTTTTGAAAGTGAGATTAAAGCTTGTGTTTCTTGTTATCCTACGGGTATTCCTAGCGGAAAATTAGGTAGAGGTGTGGCGGATACTATTCACAGGTTTGCAGAAATTAAAGGGGAAATGTTGTTAGTTTTTGGCACTCAAGATCCACATATTCCTGAACAGGATAGACATACTATTATTAAGGGTTTAGAAGCTGCAAAAATACCTCATCAATATTTCTGTTATGAAGCGGAACATACTTTCATGAGGGATGATGGATATCGTTATGATGCTGCTGCTGCTACTTCTGCATGGTGGGAAATTATCGCTTTTTTGGAAAGGAAGTTTAAAAGGTAATTCTTAAACCTAGATCATAAAAATATATCCCCGATTTCTTAAAGGAGTGGGGGATTTTGTTGTTTATGTATCAAAATAACCGTTAAAATAGAATTTAAGGAAGCGAAATTTATTGAATCTATTTATGACTTTCTCCCCTCCCCAGATTTTACAATCAGAACCACCCCTTCCCCCTTGGGAAAACTTACCCACAATGTATGATTTACCTAGTGAAAATCCAGAGGAAAAAGGCTTGCCAGACGAATTTCATTTTTTACAACCTTTACTGTTATACCTAACATTTCAACCAATAAACTGGCCTTCAGAACTGGTTTATAGTGCTGCTGATTTGAATCTTTATTATGATCTAGAACATCCTTTATGGTATAAACGTCCTGATTGGTTTGGTGTGGTGGGAGTTTCTAGGTTATTTCAAGGTAGAGATTTACGTTTAAGTTATGTCACTTGGCAAGAAAAAGTAAATCCTTTTGTAGTGGTTGAATTATTATCTCCTGGTACAGAGGATGAGGATTTAGGGAATAAAGAAACTGAAAAAGATAAACCACCGACAAAATGGGAAGTTTATGAACGTATTTTGCGGATTCCTTATTATATTGTATTTAGTCGTTATACCAATGAACTCCGGGCATTTAATTTAGTTGGTGGTCATTATGAACCGATAAATTTAACGGCAAATCTTTTACCCATGCCAGAATTAAGATTAAGTTTAGGACTGTGGGAAGGTTCATTTCGTGGAGTTTCTCAGTTGTGGTTAAGGTGGTTTACTTTAGAAGGTGAATTAATTCCTGAACCGACGGAAGAAGCGACTGCGGCAAAAGAACGAGTTATTATTGCTGAACAGGAAGCTAATACAGCGAAAAGAAAAGCAGAAATATTAGCTGAAAAACTGCGTCAGTTGGGTATTAATCCTGATGAAATTGAGGATTTATAAGAGTAAAGGTTTAGCATTGCTAAACCCCTACAAAAATTTCTAATCATTAATTGACAACAAACCAGGAGGAGGAGTAATTTCCACTCGACGATTTTCTAAATCAACAACAGGAACAATTTCCATCACAAAAGGAATTAAAACAGTTTTTCCGGCTTTATCTTCAGCAAAATTAGCATCAAATTTCACCTCTAATAAATCATGACCAGAAGGTAATAAATCCACAACTGTTCCTATTAACTCCCCAGATTCTTGCATAAAAACAGGCAACCCGATCAAATCTATAACATGAAATTCCCCTTCTTCCAATTGAGGGCGATCGCTTATCGGCACAAACAACCGACAATCTCGCATATTTTCCGCAGCAGTGCGATCGCTCACCCCCTTTAATTTAATCACATATAGATTCTTCCCCTCAAGATACCGCCCATTTAATAACTCTATCGGTTGCGGTGCCATCTCCCCAGGTCGCAATAACCACCGAGTACCCGCCTCCTCAAACCGTTCAGGAAAATCAGTATTCTGATAAACCCGCAACTCCCCATTTAAACCTTGAGGTGCGACAATTTTACCAATTTCCAACCAATCATCAAGATTGGGGACTGGGGACTGGGGACTGGGGACTGGGGAAGATTTTATACTTCTCTCCCCCTTTCCCTTCCTTCTCTTCTCTTGCTTCTTCTTCGTATTCTTCGTGTCTTCGTGGTTCATTAAACCCTCTTACCTCCTACCTTTTACCTCCTGCTTCTTACCTTCTGCCTTCTGCCTCCTGCCTCCTGCCTTCTGCCTTCTGCCTCCTACCTTCTTACACACTCACAGATGCACATTGATAAACCTGTTCAGCCACCTTAGCTAAACGTTGCATACCGATAGTAATTTCCTCATCACTACCAGTCAAACTGATACGCAGACATTGATGCTTGTGTTCCCACTCCTCTTTTAAACCAGGGAAGAAACTACTACCAGGAACAACAATCACACCCACTTTCTTCAATTCCTGGTAAAATTCCCAATCAGTCATAGGTAAATCCTGCAACCATAACCACCCAAAAATTGCCCCTTCACCACGATGCAAAAACCAAGGTATATTCTTAGGCATTGCTGCTTCTAGCGTGCTTTCTAATACATCAAACTTTTGCTGATAAAAAGGTCTAATCACACTTTCTGCAATATCCGCTAATGCCCCTGATTCTATCGCACGAGCAGCGATCGCTTGACCATACCTAGAAGAATGAATTCCCGCATTCGTTTGGAAACACTCTAAAGGTTGCAACAGCTTTTCATCACCTATAGCAATACCAATTCTTTCCCCTGGTAATCCTGCCTTTGATAAACTCATACAATGCAGAATATTCTCACCAAATACAGGTTTCATATCCGTAAAATTCAATGCCGGGAAAGGAGGTGCATAAGCCGAGTCTATCAACACAGGTACATTAAATGGTGCAGCTAAAGCCGCGATTTTCTCAACTTCCTCATTAGTTAAAACGTTACCTGTGGGGTTGCAAGGACGGGAAAAAATCACACAGCCGGTTGCTTGTGTAATTGAAAGTTGGCTAAAATCAGGACGATATTTAAAACGGTGATTTGCCTGATCAATATCAAGAGTTGGTTTATAAGCAATTAAGGCTTCTGGGCATAAACCAACCCCACCATAACCAGTGTAATCGGGACTTAAAGGCAGAACAATTTGTTTTAAATCTCCATCATCAGTATATCCACCGTAAGCATTAGCCGCGTAAAAGTAGATAGTTTGACTACCAGCAGTAACTAAAATATTTCGTTCTGTTAAATTTAACCCATAACGCTGGTTAAAATCCTTAACAATAACCTCAATAAAAGGTGCATAACCCTGGGAAGAACCGTAGCGACAAACAACTTCACCATACTCTGCACTAGCTAATAAATCTGCGGTGCAATCCCGCCATAACTGCTCTACCTCTGGTAAAATCAACGGGTTGCCGGCACTTAAATTATATAATTCCTGCCCCTGATTAGCTCTCAGAGTTTCATTAATATCTTTCATAATCGCTCTTACGCCAGTTAAGTTAGACATTTGAGCGCCAATTTTCGTAAGGGCAGGTTTCATCATGTTTGTTACAGACTAAATTAAGATCAAAAGTGGATACATTACTGGATGATTGCGGCAGCAAAAAATCTGACGCTTTTATCTAAACTTAAACCAGTGAATGAGATTGTAACAAAATCAAGGTAATTTGAACAATCTTATACCAATTTTTTGTAACCTTATTTGTATGGATATTGCCCAGCTTATACCATTTTGGATTTTGGATTTTAGATTTTGGATTGGGAATCACCTGCTGCATTTGTGTTCTACCTCATCATCTGTCACATTCATTTTTCAAATTGGTGTTAGTTTGAATTTCCAAAATCAAATAGAAATATTGACAATTCACAACAATGAATAATGACATCAAACTGCAAGTTTCAGAGATGAAAAAAGGGCAGGTATTCAACCTACCCTCAACACAACTCGTAAGTTGTAATTATCATCAGGAATTAATTTCCAATTGTTGGCGCACTCAAAGAAACAGTTTCCACTGCTTTGTCTGCTGTCAAAGTTGGGACAGAATCACGCAATCTTGCTGTTAGTTGTACTGTTGTAGCGTCGTACATTTGTGTTAGCAACTTGGGATAAAAACCAATTCCGATAATTGGTATCAACAAACAAGCAATGATAAAGACTTCGCGGGGTTCAGCATCAATCAAAGCTTGGTGAGAAACTAACTCTTCGTTTTCTTGACCATAGAAAATTTCTCGCAACATTGACAACAGATAAATTGGAGTCAAAATTACACCAACTGCCATCAAAAATACCACGATGACTTTAAAGGTGGGGTTATAAGCATCGCTGGTAGCAAAGCCCACAAATACCATTAATTCTGCTACAAAACCACTCATCCCTGGCAGTGCTAAAGAAGCCATTGAACAAGCGGTAAACATAGCAAAAATTTTCTTCATCCGCTTACCAACACCACCCATTTCATCTAACATCAGGGTGTGTGTGCGGTCATAAGTTGCACCGACTAAAAAGAACAAACTAGCCCCAATTAATCCGTGAGAAACCATTTGTAACATTGCCCCGCTTAACCCCAAATCAGTGAAGGAGGCAATACCAATGAGAACAAAGCCCATGTGGGAAATAGAAGAGTAGGCAATTTTCCGTTTTAAGTTCCTTTGGGCAAAGGACGTTAAAGCAGCGTAGATGATATTTACTACCCCCAAAACCACCAGCGCAGGTGCAACATAAGCATGGGCATCAGGCAACATTTGGGCATTCATGCGAATTAAAGCATAACCACCCATTTTCAACAAAATACCTGCTAGTAACATATGCACAGGTGCTGTAGCTTCACCGTGGGCATCTGGTAGCCAGGTATGCAGAGGAATAATAGGCAACTTGACAGCGTAGGCAATCAGGAAACCAGCGTACAGTAAAAGTTGTAAATTTAGTCCAAAATCTTTTAATGCGAGCGATCGCATATCAAAGGTAACTGTATCACCATAAAATCCCATTGTCAGGGCAGACAACAAAATAAACAGCGAACCACCCGCAGTATATAAAATAAACTTCGTCGCTGCATATTGTCGCTTTTTACCACCCCAAATCGACAATAGGAAGTAGATGGGTACAAGTTCCAATTCCCACACCAGGAAAAATAACAGCATATCCTGGACAGCGAACACCGCAATCTGACCGCCATACATGGCCAAAATCAAGAAATAAAATAATTTCGGCTTCAGCGTGACAGGCCAAGCTGCTAAAACTGCCAGAGTGGTAATGAAACCAGTCAGCAAAATCAGGGGCATAGACAAGCCATCAGCGCCCACTGACCAGTTTAAACCCAACTGCGGAACCCAGGGGTAACTCTCCACCAGTTGCAAATCGGGATTAGAAAAATCGTAACCAGTATAAAAAGCGTAAACAATCAGCGCGAAATCTATCAGCCCGACAATCAGGGAATACCAGCGCACTGTTTTGCCATCTTTATCTGGGATGATGGGAATTAGTAGTGACGCGGCTATTGGGAACAAAATAATCGTCGTCAACCACGGAAAATTAGCTATATTCATCACAATCAGTCAGCAATTAAAATCATGTTTGGCAAAAAGTCACAGTTAATAACTAACAGCTTTTTGGCAGTTTTGCCTTCATTGTTAGGTTGATTTAATTAAATTGGCAATACCCCACCCTCCCAGATGCACCATTAGACTAAGTAGGTAGGCGTTAAAAATTGTCGTTATAACAAGGCAAGAGGCAGTGGTTCGACTTCGCTCACCAACCGGAGGCAAAAGGCAAGAGAGAAGAGGTTTTTAGGTTAATTTACTTTTCTTTACATACTTTGGTTTTTTCCCGTCGTTCTACTTTCTTCTTGTTGTGCATCTGGCAGGTAAACCGCCCGCCAATTGGCTCAAATTGAGCAATTATGGCATCTGTACGACATTAAATGGCAAATTTATCAGAATCAGGTGGTTATCGAGCGAAGTCGAGATAACGTACAGGATTTAAGGATTTACAAGATGATATTTTTCTAGAGTTAAATGTTATACAAGGTTTGTGCCATCAGCTTGATGAATTGTTACAGTATATCCTCGACGATCAGCTTGGTAATGTTTTCCACGTACACCACCTGTAAAATTGTATTCTGGGAGCATTTTGTTATCTGTGATATCTGACTGTTCAGATTTAATATTGTTCATAATTTTGATTGAGTTATTTTTAGTAGAATAAACTGGTAAAGTTTAAAAGGAAATTAGATTATGTCAGCTTTTTATCTACAATCCTGGTGGGTTGGGTAGAATGAAATGCAGAAAAACATTAATCATCTACCTCAACACTATAGGACTGAAGCATTGACAAAATCTATCAAATTCAAATATAGATTATGAATTGTATCTCTTGTAGGGTGCGTCAGACCCGATAATTGAGCATCTAACAGATTTTCTCCTATCTGACGCACCGCCCTAATATGCTATTCCAAAAGCCTAAAAATAGGCGATTTTGTTCATACATATCATCTGAAGTTTGTACAGTGCGTAAGTCCTAACTATTATTTATTGCTCCTGATTTTGTTGCAACCAGTTGATTAAATCATCAACAGCAGTAAAATCTAATAAAGATTCTCCCAAAGATTCTAACTGATCAATAGATAATTCAGTAATTGCTCGCTGGATATCTTCTGAAATTTCTCCAAATCGTTTTTTAAGTTGTTTCAGAACTAAATTTTGCTCACCTTTTTCATAACCAATGCGTTCACCGGTGGTAACATAAGTCATAGTGATCTCCTGTTCAAACGCTTTAAAATCTTCCCACAATTCCCTTTCTAATGGTTTTGGTAATAACATTACCCAGTCTATAAAGCGGTAAAGGTTACGGATGTCTTTTTCCTGTAAACTTCGTTCATAAAGTCTATAATCATTTCGCGCAAAGGAGGAAATTTAAGCTGCATATCTAATAATTTCTAATTCTGCTCCTTTAGTAATTGCTAATTCTGCTTTTTCTAAAACTTGTTCGGTAACTGCATCACTTAAATAATATTCACCACAGTTATCACAAATTTCTGCGGGAACTTTTTTTAAGACAATAATACATTCATCTCTTTCTAAGGTGACGGTGACTAAACCGGGTTTGGTTTCTCCATGTTTACAAATTACGCATTTCATTATCTTTGTCTCCTAGTTGTAAAACCATCTAACCAAATATTAGCATCAGGGATATAAGCTGTTACTACATATCCTGTGTCTGTAGCTTCATCGTAGGAAAATACAACATGAATCGGTTTACCTTCTACAAAATCTAATATTAAATAACTGGGGTATGGTGTATCATCAGGATTTTCTTCTATTATTTGTCCATAAGCTATTACGGTTTCTACTTCTTTTTTACTGATGCGACGATAAAACATTTGCTGGATAGCATGACGGGAGAAGTTGATATTTTGACAATACATCAATTATTTTTTAATCTTAATTAATGATAACTTATTTTTGTCTGAATCAGGATGTCCAGGATTAAAGGATTTACAGGATGTTTGATATATCAATAATTATTGAACGCAGATGAACGCAGATAGACGCAGATGCTAGAAGATGAATGAACCACGAAGACACGAAGGACACGAAGGAAGAAGAGAAGAAGATAGTTAATGTTAGAGTGGGAAGAATATCAATTTTTATTCTCATCCTGTACATCCTCTAATCCTGGTTATCCTGATTCAGACAGTTATATGTTACAGGTTATAAGTCTGGACGTGAGAGAAGAGACCACAAAGAGAAACGATCTATCCCATATTCCATACTAAGTCTTATTTTTATTTCTTCATCACCTCCATTTGGTAGGTGGCCTTTTGGTGCAGTTGCATCAAAAATCATCTCATCACAGTACAGCCACTCTCCTCCTTTCCTCCATCCTACCTCTTCCCCAAACTTCTTCCAGACTTCCCTGTTATCGTCTCTTGTTCCCCCCAGACTTTGATAAATGCGCTTTTGAACAGAAAAACCAAATTTACCATTACTGTATTTTACCCATAACTGGTCAATGGTGCGGAGGTCTTCACAGGGAAATTTATCAACACTTTCATTATCTAACCAACCCTTTTCTTCCCTTTCTGCAACCAATAACATGACTCTTTTTGTTTCCTCATCAGCATATTTCCACATTCCCGCTGCAAGAAAATCACGCAGTTTTGTATAATCCATCCCTACTGCTGATTTCAACTCTACATCTTCTTTTTTTTGATTAACTAAACCCAATAATTCCCTAAACTCTCCCACAGTCTGAGGACGGTTTTCTATTTCCAATTCCATCCCCTTCATAATTGCATTATTAACTCTCTTGCTAATGTGAGAATTATAATATTGTGGTGGTGGTAACTCTACATGTCCCAACTTGCGAACAACAGATGGTTGTATATATTCATCCTTTTCTTTTAAACCATCAACAGTTAATAAATAATATAAAGTTGCAGCTAAAGCATAAACATCTGTATAAAAACCTAACTTGTCACCTGGATTATATTGTTCTGGTGGTGCATAACTAGGGGTACGTCCATCCCTAGTTGTGAATTTATCAATATTACAAGCTAAACCAAAATCAACTAAAACCGCTTCTTTCTTACCACGACGTAAAATAATATTATGGGGTTTAATATCCCTGTGAATCATCCCATCTTGTTGATGAATATATTCTAAAGCTTGTCCGATTTGGTCAATATATAAAAGTGCATCATCTTCCGATAATTGCCCATATTCATCAACATAATCATTCAAATCTACACCATCAATAAATTCCATCACCATACCCCAAAGTCCATCTTCCTGAATCATCTTATAGACTTTGACAATGTGGGGATGAGAAAAAGCACGGAGATTTAAAGCCTCATTCACAAATCTTTCTTGCTGCTTAGGAAAATCCTTAGCCCTTTGTCGCTTCCTATTCAAAGTTTTAATAGCAACTAACTCACCCGTACTTTTTTCTATTGCACTATAGGTAATTCCAAAACCACCCTCACCCAAAACACCTTGAATAATATACTTCCCGTCATTAATAACTTGATTGGGAGTCCACATAGTAGATGAAAATAAATTGAAAATAAATTATTTTATACCTTACATAAAAATCTTAACTCAAAAAAACCACATTCAAAAATATCTTTCTTTCTTCCTCTTCCCCTCTTCCCTTCGCTTCCTTCGTATCTTCGTAGTTCAATAACTCTGCGTCCTCTGCGCCTCTGCGGTTCGTTAAAAAATAATCCAGGGGCGGACAAACCGCCCCCATTAAAATCAGGTAACACCAAAAACGATCACCAAGCCCAAAACAGCCCCAAAAACGATCAAGGCATAGAATTGAACCCGACCGCTTTCCAGGTATTTCAGACCTTCACCGCTAACAAGAGTAAAGAAACCAGTCAGATTAACCGCACCGTCAACAACGCGGAAATCAACTTCCATAACTTGTCTGGCCACACGACGCAAACCAAGCACAAACACACGGTGATAAATATCGTCAAAATACCATTTGTTCAACGATAATTCATACAATGGTTTGATTTTAGATGCGATCGCAGCGGGGTCAATTTTCCGGGCTAAATACATCAGCACCGCCAAAGTAATACCCACAACAGAAATAGCAATAGAACTACCCGCCATGATGTAAAACTCATGGGGGTCAAATTCCGCAGCTTTTTCCATTACTTCAGCTAAGTTTTCATTAGGAGAAAAGATAAACTGCTCAAAATAATTAGCGTAGGGAGTACCTATCAAACCAATTAACATCGAAGGTACAGCCAACACCAACAATGGTAGAGTCATCGTCCAAGGAGACTCGTGAGGAGAACTGCTGTGGTGTCCGTGGGAGTCGTGAGAGTGACTATCCAGTTCGCCTTTTTTCATCGCCCCAGGGCCAAAGTTAGGCGCTAGTTCCGCAGCACCTAGTTTTTCAGCAGCCGCCGCCGCAGCATTTTTGAGTTGGGTTTTGATTTTTTCGTCATTACCCCGGAATTTGCCTTCAAATGTCGAGAAATACATTCTAAACATATAGAAAGCAGTAATTCCGGCTGTTACCCAACCAATGAACCACAGCAGGGGGTTAGCTGCAAAAGCCGCACCGAGAATTTCATCTTTTGACCAGAAACCAGCAAAAGGAGGAATCCCGGAAATTGCCAAGCAACCAATTAAGAAGGTGATACCAGTGGCGGGCATATATTTCCGCAGCCCACCCATTAAACGCATATCCTGCGCTAATACAGCATCATGACCAACTACGCCTTCCATACCGTGAATTACCGAACCTGAACCCAGGAATAGCATCGCCTTAAAATAGGCGTGGGTCATCAGGTGGAATAATCCCGCACTGTAAGCGCCTACTCCCATCGCCATCACCATGTAACCGAGTTGGGAAATGGTGGAGTAAGCCAAACCTTTTTTGATGTCGTTTTGGGTAATAGCGATAGTCGCGCCCAAAAATGCTGTAAATGCCCCAGTGAAAGCAATCACGTTCATTGCGGCGGGGACGTGTTCAAATACTGGGTACATCCGCGCAATTAGGAAGACACCTGCTGCCACCATTGTTGCCGCGTGGATGAGGGCAGAAATCGGTGTAGGACCTTCCATCGCATCTGGTAGCCAGACGTGAAGGGGAAATTGGGCAGATTTGGCAACTGGACCGAGGAAAACTAAAATCGCTAACAGGATGGCGAGGAAATTGCTCACAGAACCGGTTTCTACCAGTTCAGCTAGGCGATCGCCCATGATCATAAAATCAAAGCTGCCTGTAGCCCAAAATAACCCCAAAATACCCAGTAATAGACCAAAGTCGCCCACGCGGTTAGTGACAAATGCCTTTTGACAAGCATCTGCGGCTGCTTTGCGATCGTACCAAAAGCCAACTAGGAGGTAGGAACACATCCCTACCAATTCCCAGAAGATATAAATTTGTACCAGGTTGGGACTGACCACCAACCCTAACATTGAAGAGCCAAACAAGCTGAGATAGGCGTAAAACCGCACGTAACCGGGGTCATGCGCCATATAGCCATCAGTGTAAATCATCACCAAAAAGGCTACCGTTGTGACAATCACCAACATCAGGGCTGTGAGGTGGTCAATTGTGTAGCCCATCGTCAGATGAAAATTCCCTGCTGCTGCCCATTCCAAGGTACGGAGATAAGGCTCATGTCCTTGAAATTGACTCCACAACAAGGCCATCGACAGCCCCATAGCTGCTCCCATGAGGGAGATAATGACCACAGCGTTAAGCTGTCGCAGGCGGTTCGTCACCTGATTGATCGAGATTAGCCCTAGCCCGACCAGCATTGCTCCTAAAAGGGGTAATACTGGAATCAGCCAGGCATACTGATAGATTACTTCCATCACTGATGCCTACTTTTAGAATTCTTGACAAATTTAGGACAGTGCTGTATTGAGTTTTTCCACAAGCAACTGTCCAGGTCGGAACTATTAATAATTGTGACAGCTATAATTTTATTGGATCAATCAGGATAAACCAAATCAGCTTCATTCTATTTGAACAAATACCAAATACAATCATGTCGGTGATGTCGGCCTGATTGATTATAAAATACCCCACCCAATTAGATTCGGGAGGGGTATTAAGCATGGTTTTAGAATTGGGTAAGTAGGATTGAGGGTTGGGAGTGATGGCCAGCAGAGGCGCATAGGAGAAAATTTCTACTCAGCAGTCGGTACTAAATTGCCTCCTGCCTCCAATTACACCGGACGGCACTCCAAGTCGGCTGTTTTTTGGGAATTGTAAATTTTATGACTACTGCTGTAGCTAAGTTTTATTTCTTCTAATGCCATGCGTAAGTCGTCTCTACTACGAAATCCTTCTAGGCGTTGCCGGACTATACCTTTTTCAATCAGCAGTAAAGTTGGTAATGACTTCAGTCTATAAGTGGTAGATAGTTTGAAGTTTTGGTCGGCGTTAACCCTCACAAGTTTGATTTCATCGCTACATTGACTTTGAAATTGTAGTAACAGTGGGTGGATGATTCGACACAAGCCACACCAAGGAGCTTCAAAATTAACCAAAACAGGAATTGAAGATTCTAAAACTTCTTGAGTAAATGTCCGTTCACTGACCGACAACACCATGACGCCTCTTGAATTATAAGGTTTTTATATCAAAGTTAACTACCAGTAGCAGGGATTGGCAAGTGAGTCTGTTATGATTTGACTGACAAAAAAGCCAGCGCAATAATTTTCATGGTGGCTTTTTATGCTCAACTTCTGACTGCGCCTTCCTGCTATTCCAATTTTATTTGCTTGTAAATTGTGATTGACGCTTCCTTGAGAGTATGGAAGCAATGTCAAAGCGAAAGATGAGCGTCATAGCTAATACTTTCTTAATTCGGGGAGTAAAACCATCAAGACTAAAAATTGCTGAGGCATTTGTGCCAAAGCTTTAGCTTTCATACCCTGCGGCAAAGACATCAAACTATGTAAAACCAAAAAGTCTCTAGGTTTTAACTCTGCGATTTTTAGCTTGTTCTTTGCTCAAGGTTGCTTGGGTTTACTCTCTCATGACTGATATTTTAGACCAGAAGTATGATCTGAGTCAATATGAACAAAAGTAAGTAATTAATAGGAAATTTCTTACTTTTAATTAATGCTTACTGAAATATTTGAGTCTATCTTAACATTGATATGGTGGTAATTGAGCAGAGGAAATTTTGATGCAATTAGTATTTTCTGTTTATGTCAGGGATCACTCAAAACTACCATGCTAACCTGCTAGTGGCTACGATTAATAGGGGGTGTAACCACCAAAGCAGAATTACAAAAATACCAACTCCCAGGTAAGCAGGACGAACAAATTCTTGCCATTGGAGAGATTGACGGCCATCCAGAATTGCTAGAAAGGGAATGATTGACGTGCGCTGTTTGACTGCAACAAAGGCTTCACCATAACGGTTTGTCAAACGGCGATCGCCATGCCAAACGCCGAATAAATGATGTAACACCAAACCTATGGATGTGACAAGGGTAAAGGTAGTACCCAGCCACAGAGTATGGGCAATACACCAAATTACTTGTCCTACCATCTGCGGATGCCGAGTAATACGAATAATTCCTGTCTCGTAGAGATGGACTTGGGGCTTTTGAATAGCAGCAATTTCTAGTAGATTGAAGGTAGCAGGATATAAAAACAAAAACGAAATCGCTGATAATACCCAAACTACTGCTTTTACACCCGGTATGCCCTGCACTTGCCAAAGTTGCCAGCCATCATAACGGTGATTAAAAAAGTAAGTAATTAATATCACTGCTAAGGGTAGGCTGACTAATGCAAACAAAATGCGATAAAGCCTTGGTCCTATGTATTTTTCTGCCCAAGGACGCAAAGCAGCGCCTCCGCTGTGGGCGATCGCAAAAGCTAATTGTAACCCCAGCATCACAAAATGACTGGTGGTGAACCAAGGATTCGGCATCATAAACACAACCCAATTCAAAAATTAAAATTCAAAATGAAAGAAGCTACTATTGGTAAGCATCTTGACCAAAGACAGGGTGTGGGGTGTGGGGTGTGGGGT
>NZ_LUFH02000043.1 GCF_001586785.1 Sphaerospermopsis aphanizomenoides BCCUSP55 | reverse complement strand
CCCCACACCCCACACCCTACACTTCTGCTGCGTAATGTTCCTGTTCTCGTTCTACAAAAGTCTGCACACGATTACGGTAGCTTCTTAAACTATCATCGACCCAATCACGATCGCTGCTGTTAGCAAATAAATGTACCATTGGTTCACTAGCATCTGGTAAAACTAACACCCAACTATCATCGTAGGGTTGACGAATTTTCACACCGTCGATTAATTCCAAGTTCTGCGCTGGATGGGTTTCCACCAAATAACGCATCAACGCTCCTTTTGCTGTCCAGGGACAACGGATGGTATAATCTTTGTGGATGACACGGGGTAACTCAGCGCGAACAGAGACAAGCGATCGCTCTTGAATAGTCAGCATTTCAATTAATTTAGCAATGCAGAACATGGAATCAAACCCCGGATGTAATTGCGGGAAAATAAAACCAGTTTCTCCACTACCACCCAAAACCACATTGGGATTTTTTTGACAAGCCTCCATTAAAGCAGTTGGGTTGGCTTTTGTCCGAATTACCTTACCATCATGACGACGTGCTACTTGTTCTGCTGCACTAGAAGCGTGAACTGGTACAACCACTGAACTGCGAGGATTAGATGTTAACATCATATCCACCATCAATGCCGTCAGCATTTCTCCCCGAATCGGATAACCAGACTCATCAACTAAAATCAGTTGTTCCCCATTAGCTGATACTTGCACCCCAAAATTAGCCTTTAGTGCTTCTACCACATGACCTAACTGAGTCAGCAGTCCTTCCCGACTAGTAGTAGTCATCGCGGTTTTATTGACACTCGCATTTAAAACCACCGCATCAGCCCCAAATTTATCTAACATCTGCGGTAACACTGCCCCAGACACCGCATAAACATAGTCAATGACAACTTTTGCTCGACTATTGCGAAGTGTAGAAACATTTAATAACTTTTCAAAGGCAGTGCAGTAACGATCTATTACTTGGCTGGGATATGCCACATCACCAATTTCGTGACTCTGCGCCCTCCGCATATCCTCTTTAAAATAAGCCCCCTCAATTTTCTTTTCCTGAGCCTTAGAAATATTAATTCCCTTGCCATCCATGAATTCAATCAGGATATAATCTGGACGGTCTGGGTGTACACGCACATGAATACCACCCACTACTCCCATTGTCGGGATAACTGTGCGAGTGATAGGAATAGCTGTAGAATCAAGATTTTGAATATCTACACCTACCGACATCAAACCAGCAATTAAAGAACGAGTCACCATCCGCGACACATTGCGTTGGTCACGGGAAACAGTCACCTGAGAACGGGGTTTTAAAGTCGAACCGTAAGCAGCGCCCAATTTCACGGCAAATTCTGGAGTGATGTCAATATTAGCTAAACCTTGCACACCACGTTGACCAAATAAGTTACGTTGGGCAGTATTACCCCAAATCAGGTTAATGTTTAAAACTGCGCCTGAGTCAATCTTTTTACTCGGCCAAACCCGCACTCCAGGGCTAATTTGTGCTTCTTCTCCCACCGTAGACAGCGAACCAATTACAGCAGCTTCTAATACATGAGCGCGACGGTCTACACGAGTACCACGGGAAATCACACAAGCGGATAACTGGGCTTCATCCCCAATAATCGCGCCATTCCAAACTATAGGACGCTTCAAATTAGCATCTGCACCAATGGTGACATTATCACCAATTACTGTGCCATCTTCAATTTGTACTCTTGCCCCAACCCGGCAATTATCACCAATTATGGCTGGACTTTGAATTTTGGCACTAGGATCAATATAAGTATTTTGACCCACCCAGATACCGGGAGAAGTTTCTTGATAAGCAAAATCCAGTTTTACCTTCCTAGCTAAAGCGTCATATTGTGCTTCCCGATATGCATCTAAATGACCCACATCACACCAGTAACCTTGGGCGATATAACCATAAATCTGTTCATTTTTTGCTAGTAGTAAAGGAAATAAATCTTTGGAAAAATCAGATTCTGTATGTTCTGGTAAATATTCCAAAACTTCTGGTTCTAAAATATAAGTCCCAGTATTGACAGTATCAGAAAAAATTTCACTGGTGGAAGGTTTTTCTAAAAAGCGGTTAATGCGTCCTTCTTCATCCGTAATTACCACCCCAAATTCAATTGGGTTAGGAACACGGGTTAAAATTAAAGTCGCTTTTGATTTTTTTTGTTTGTGAAATTCAATTGCGGCGGTAAGGTCAAAATCTGTGATGCTATCACCGCTAATCACTAAAAAAGTTTCATCCAAAAGTTCGGCAATATTTTTTACACAACCTGCTGTTCCCAGTGGCTGGTCTTCTTCAATAGCGTAAGTCATCTGTACGCCATAATCACTGCCATCTTGGAAGTAATCTCGGAGAACATCAGGTAAATAGTGTAACGTAGCAATAACTTCTGTAATTTGATGTCGTTTGAGAAGATTGATAATATGTTCAGCAATTGGTCGATTTAGTATAGGAACCATCGGCTTTGGTAAGTCACAAGTTAGGGGACGCAACCTTGTTCCCGAACCACCTGCCATTAGCACTGCACGCATAAAACCTCCTATTTACAGCCCTGGCTGCATTAAAATCTGTTATAAAACATGGTTCTTCTTTATTTAAGTTTCCTATGGATTTTGATATTTGAGGAACTTCCATAAGAGACATCTGATCAAAAATACAGGGAAAGAAAATAAAGTTTGCTGATAGCTAACTACTGATACTGACTTGTATTCAAACATATTAACGTAAGTTGCTCTTGAGGAAGCTTGGAGGCATTGGGCATGGGAAAAAATTAATTATTTTTCTGAACTGGGGAAGAAAAGTAGTTTTGATTACAAAAACTGGATCATTTATGCTTTGGAGTTCCCAAAAATATACTACCTTGGAAAACAACTTAGTATGAATATTAACAACAAAATTCAACATAAAACACTGAGGATATCGAAATCAAATCCCAACTTCTTAAAGTAGTCGGGGCTATGGTGATTACGTTTTTTTAAGTTGAGTCACTTATGAACCAATACTGTTCAGTTAAGAGTTTTAGTAGGTTGGGTCTAAAGAAAGCGCAACCCAACAAAAGTCCGTAAATGTTGGGTTTTCTAAGGTCAACCCAACCTACCTAACTTAATGTTTTTAGCTTAACCGACAAGTATTGACTGATGAACAGTATTTATAGTGAGTAGCAGCAATGTCTAAATATTGGGCGGAGTTTTACAACATAATTTAAACTAGAATCAGGCTACTCCAAAGCCGAAATCTGATCACCTAATTGATAAGTTATGTCTTTTGGGGATGGAATTTCTCTACTCTGTGGTAATTTTTAACTAAACTTATCTGAAGTTGCTAAGGGAGTTAATGACAATGAAATTAATTATTATTGGTTTGATAGTTGCTTATGTAGTTGGTGCTTGGAAGTTTTGGACTGGCTTTAATAAGACTCATTTTACACAAACCCTACCCAATCGTATTGGTTTTTCTTTATTATGGCCAGTCTTGTTTATTGCTAATCCATCCTATCGACGTAATTTTAGAAGGGCTTTAAAGGGTTAATATAGTTATCAGCAGTCAGCAGTCAGCAGTCAGCTTTTAAGAAACAAGGGTGTAGAGGACAGGAATTTTGGATTTTGGATTTTGGATTTTGGATTGTCTCTGGTTGACTCTAATCTAAAATCTAAAATTTTCTTATCCTATTCCCTCTTCCCTATTTCCTCCTATATAAGACTTTTTGCTTATGGAAAGTTTTGGGTTTGGTGGAGATAATTAAAAAACCCCAATCCTGAACTTTCAGCAGCAATTTAAGCTATGTTAATAAGTTGGCTGTACCTGATGATAGCAATTATTTTTGAAGTTTCTGGCACAACTTGTATGAAACTTTCTGAAGAATTTACTAAATTAATTCCTTCGATCTTAATTTTTGTTTTTTATGGACTTTGTTTAACTTTTTTGACGCTTTCTTTGAGAAAACTAGAAGTTAGTATTGTTTATGCTGTTTGGTCTGGGGTAGGTACTCTGATTATTACTAGTATTGGTATTGTCTGGTTTCGTGAGTCTTTCACACTCATAAAAGTTATGTCCATATTTTTAATAATTATGGGGGTAATTGGTTTAAATTTAGGTGAATATAGCAGGTGACAGTAAGAAGGGAATAGGGAATAGGGAATAGGGAATAGGGAATAGGGAATAGAGAATAAAGTTATTAATCTTACCAAAAAAAAACGGGTCAAAAGCCTCCCCTTTAAAGGGGAAAAACAAAAAACTTATTCCTTGTTCAATCCTCTTGATTGATAAAGAGGTAATACTTTTGACTTTTGACTTTTGACTTGTGAACTGCCTCCTGCCTCCTGCCTCCTGCCTTCTCTTATAAGAAAACAGATGAAAACCCTTGAGGCTTCGCCGTGAGCGTCAGCCGAACGGTTAAGTTTTGGAGCTTGGCGGAAAAACTTATACGTACTTTAGGCAAGGGATGAAAGCTAACCAAGGCGTTTACGCCTCAGTGATATATTCTTTCTGTTGACAGATTATGTAGATTTAACTAACATAATAATATGCTTGTTAGGTCGTTGCCATGATCATTTACGAGTTCAAAGTCAAAGCAAAAGACAAGCAATATCAAGCAATAGATGAGGCTATTCGTACCAGCCAATTCATCCAAAACAAGTGTTTGCGTTATTGGATGGATAATAAAGGTGTGGGACGATATGACCTAAATAAGTATTGTGCAGTATTAGCATCTGAATTTCCTTTTGCCGATGAACTCAATTCAATGGCTAGACAATCTGCTGCCGTTCGCGTAGCGTGCCGAAGGCATGCGTTCTTGGAGCGCAATAGCTCGGTTTTACGACAATTGCAAAAAGAAAGTTAAAGGTAAAAAGGGGTTTCCAAAGTTTAAGAAAAACTGCCGTTCTGTTGAATATAAAACAAGTGGATGGAAATTATCACCAAACCGGAAAGCAATTACTTTTTCTGATAAGAAAGGAATAGGTACTCTGAAATTAAAAGGTACTTATGACTTGAATTACTACGACATCAAACAAATTAAACGAGTGCGTTTAGTACGTCGTGCTGATGGCTATTATGCTCAATTTGCAATTGATGTGAATATCAGAATTGAAACACAGCCAACTCATCAAGTAGTAGGACTGGATTTGGGGTTAAATTATTTCATTGCTGATTCTAAAGGTAATGTAGAAGAATGTCCCAAGTTTTACCGTCAGGCAGAAAAACAATTAAACCGTGCTAATCGTAAAAAATCCCAGAAGTTTAGCCCAGAACGCAAAAAGGCAAAACAAAGACAATCTAACAACTATCACAAAGCTAGAAATAGGTATGCACGTAAACATTTAAGAGTAAGTAGGCAGCGAAAAGAATATTGCCAGAGATTAGCATATTCCGTCATCCAATCTCACGATTTGGTAGCCTATGAAGATTTAAACGTGAAAGGCATGGTAAGAAACCGACATCTAGCTAAATCAATTTCTGATGCTGGTTGGTCTACTTTTAGGCAATGGTTAGAATATTTTGGGCATAAATATGGAAAGGTAACTGTTGCAGTTCCTCCTCATAACACTTCTCAAAATTGTTCTAATTGTGGCCAGAAAGTACAAAAATCTCTATCAACTAGAACCCATGTTTGTACTCATTGTGGGTTCGTTGAAGATAGAGATATCAACGCCAGTATAAATATCCTAAAGCTGGGATTAACTACGGCGGGACACGCCGGAAGCTACGCTTGGGGAGATTTGCCCTCTTGGGCGATTGGTGTCAACCTGTCGTCTAATGGCGAGTCTGTGAACCAATAATCCCCATCTCTGGCGAGACGCTTGCGCGAACGCCTTTAGGCAGGGGAGTGTCAAATTTGCAATAATCCTTCTGGATTGACTGTTAAAAGTGGCCGTCGCTGCAAACCTTCGCGGTGTAAAATTTCATTGGCGGCCAGTAACCCACTACTAACAGCCCGTTCCATTAAACCACAGGGAAAAGGCATTTTGACCCAATCACCGGCAAACAATAAGTTAGTTACAGTTGTATGAGTTTCTGGACGTTCTACATAACTATTGGGTGGATATCCAGAAAAGTTATGTTGATTAACTAATTCTCGATGTAGTAATTGGGCTTGTTTTAATGCAGGAACAATATCATACAGTTCATTTTCAAAAGTTGTTAACAAAGCTTCTTGATTGGGAAATTCTTTTTCTTTGTAGCAATAGGCGTGTAATTCTACTACACTACCACCTGTGCGTTGCGCCCAATCAATGAATTGTTTTTGAATGCGATGATAAAGGGTAATGCTGTCAGTTAGTTTGTATCCAGATAAAGAAGTAAAATTACTATGTTCCCATGGAAAATCTTGATCAAACCAAAAACGACAAACAGCAAAAGGATCAGCAATGCTCAATTTTTGGATTTGCGATCGCACTTGTTTATCTACATCCCCAGTCATCCGTTTAAATAGTTGTTGTACTCCCGGTACATCAGTAGCTAAAACATAATAATCTGCGGTAATTGTCTCTGGTGATGATGACTCTTGATTAACTGCTAATAGTTGCAAATTATCATCTTGTCTTTGCACTACCTGAAACTTAGATAAATCTCTTTGTGCAGGCCCTTTAACAACTTTACCATCTGCGGTAAAAACTGCTCCATGACAGGGACAATGAAATTTACCATCTGCTGCTATTTGCACAGTACAACCTTGATGAGTGCAAGTGAGAGAAATTGCTTCCTGACTGCCATTTTCGAGAGCAAATACTTCATCCGCAGCCCCAAAATATTCTATTTTGCTATCATTGACAACTGAGTTGCGCTGCACCCAAAAAGGCACATTATGGTTATTGTCACCTAGATAATATTTAATTCCTGAAATCTTTCCTTCAGTTGCAATAATTTCGCTCACATTTGCATCTGTGATAATTTGACCTTGCTGCTGAATTGCTTGAGCAATGGGTTGTACTAAACTTGTACCCATATCGTCTTTTGTACCATTAAATGCCAATCCTTCAGGATTACCAAAAAAGTAAAAATGGAAGAATTGCATTAGTTCTCCCACACTCATTACATCGGGAGCATTTAAGCTGGATTTGGCGAAAGGTAGAAAATACAAATCATATAAACCTTGAGGAAATTCTGTAGAAACCCAATCAGCGACAGAGATGTTATCAAAACGTTGGTAATTCTTTTCTCTCTGGAAACCTGTAATTGCTTGGAAAACTTGTAAATGCTTAATTTTAGTCAGATTTATTCCCCATTTTAACCGATTGGGAGAAGCAATAGCCAAGTCTATAATATTCCAAGGAAATGCAGAACTGCTAGGACGAAATACCTCTGGTTGATATTGAGAATTATTGTAAACTACAGAATAAAATTCTAATGATTGAAAATTATCTTTTATTCCCAGTTCAGATACCACACTATTCAAGTTATAATACTGAGGGAAAAATCCATGAAAGCCATGTTCCATCCTAAAGTTTTCACCAGCAGCTTCTATTTGCCAACTAGCGATTTTACCACCCAGTTGCGGAGATTTTTCTAAAAGTGTAACTGTAAATCCCCGCTGCACCAATTGATATGCACAAGCTAAACCTGCTAAACCACCCCCAATAACAACAACGCTTTTATGGGTATTTAACATCTTTGGTAAACTGAGAGTATCTGGTTGAAAAACCGATGGTTTTGGTTTACTAAAACGGGAGTATCCTGTGGCTGTGACTATCGTACCCACACCAAATAACTTCAGCAGTGTACGACGAGAAATAGTAGATGATTTTGGTAAATTAAGTAGTTGGCTCATTGGTGACACAATTAAATTTTCACGATGCACAATGGCAAAAAATCAAGCATAAATATGCAAGATTTTCCTAGCCATCCTCAAAGGAAGTATTTTGCAGGAAGTGGATAAATTGTTAATTGTTGTTTGTCAACATAATATACACTCAAATTTTCTATTTACAGATTACCTTACAGAAAAAGCTGTAAGATTTTAGTTAAGGGATGAGAAGCTTCTTTAATAGTGTAGTATATTATTTAATAATTGACTACTCAGCACGGATAATCTTCTATAGTTAGTAGAATATCAACCTGAGATAAATTTGTACATCAACTCACCAAGATGAAATATTGGCGTGAAACTATTGCTGTAACTCAGCGGATCTTAATTGAACTGTTGCGCCGTAGACGCAGCTTAATTTTTTGGAGTATTTTCCCAATTTCTATCTTAATTCTCAACGGATTTATTTTGGCAGAACGGGCAAAACTTACAATGGCTGTGGCTTTTGAAAATGCAGCCCCTTCAACTTTAGTAGGTGCAGCACTATTTTTTAGTTGTTTGGGAGGAAGTGTTGCTACTGTAGTTGCAGAACGAGAACAGCAAACCCTAAAACGCTTGTTTATTTCTCCCTTGAGTGGCACATCTTATTTTTTGGGAATTTTTCTTGCTCATAGCTGTATTGGTATTGGACAAACGCTTTTGGTTTATACTATTGCGGCCTTGTGGGGTGCTACTTTTAAAGGTTCGATTTTATTAGGAATTATCATTATCTTATTAAGCATCATTGCCTATGTCGGCTTAGGTTTTATTTTAGGTACGCAATTAGCTAGACGCATTGAAGATGTGAATGCTTTAGTGGCAGCTTTTGGTGTGCCATTATTAATTTTAGGTGGGGCATTTTTACCAACATCATTATTTCCGAAAACTCTTTTAGATATTGCTCAATATAATCCAATTTACCACATGAATGAAGCTCTTTTAGGTGTTTGGGCTAAGGGAAATCAATTTAATGATATTATCTTACATCTTTGGTTTTTATTCTGGTTCGCAATGATAATGTTAGCCTGTGGATGGTTATCTTATCAAAGGATGTTGATGGTAGAAAGGAGGCTGTAAATCAGGGAGCATTCCCAATGTGTAAGTTAATTTTTTGGAAAGAAAGGAAATTGCTCCCAGCCTTGATATGAATCCTGAATACTGAATCATTACTTCATAACTTCAAATATGCTGATAATTAAAAATTTAAATAAATCCTACGGCGATAGAAAAGTTCTAGAAAATTTAACACTACATCTTCAAACAGGAGAAGTTTACGGTTTATTAGGTGCAAATGGAGCAGGAAAAACAACAACAATCAATATTATTTGTAATCTCCTGAATGCAGACAGTGGCTACATTACCATTAATCACCAACCTGTTTCAGAATCCACAAAAAAATTAATTGGTATTGCTCCTCAAGAAAATCTCCTATATAAAACTCTTTCTTGTGCAGAAAATCTCAAATTTTTTGCGGATATTTATGGTTTGGATCAAGAAACCAAAAAGCAACAAGTAGAAGCAACCCTCAAATCTGTTAACCTATTAAATAGAGCTACAAGTCCTGTAGAAACTCTCAGTGGAGGAATGCAAAGACGGCTAAATATTGCTGTTGCTTTGGTACATCAGCCACAATTAGTAATTCTTGATGAACCCACTACAGGATTAGATATTGAAGCTAGATATGAAATTTGGGAATTAATTCGCCAACTTAAAAATCAAGGCATGACTATCTTACTAACAACTCATTTATTAGATGAAGCTGAACGACTTTGTAACCGCATTGGCATTTTGAAAAGTGGTAAGATATTAGCAGAAGGTAGTTTATCGGAGTTAAAAACCTTAATTCCGGGTCAGGAAGTTTTAGTGTTACAAACTACACAAAAAGAACAAGCGATCGCTCTAGCGCAAGAACATGGCTTTATACCCAGACGTTATGGTAGCGATTTAGCTTTTTTACTACCAGAACCGCTAGAATTAAAAGCAATCATTGCTAAATTTGACAGCATCCCTATTGATTCCATTTCTCGGCAACCTGTATGCTTAGAACATATTTATTTAGAAGTAACTCAAGGTAAAGAGTTATAAATGCTGAGTGATGAGTGCTGAGTGCTGAGTTCCGAGTGCTGAGTAAAAACCCTTATTTTTTGCCAATTACTTATTACCTATTCCCTATTCCCTATTCCCTATTCCCTATTATGGATATTATCGAAACACTAAAAGCCGACTATCAAAGATTTCCAGTTGATCAAACTTACAGTATTTACGCACCAGATGTTTATTTTCAAGATGCTGTTTTTAAATTTCGTGGTTTAGAACTTTACAAATGGATGATTAAATTCATTCAAACTTTCTTCTTAAATCTGAAAATGGATTTACATAACATCCAACAAAAAGAAGACACAATTAAAAGCGAGTGGACACTTAGTTGGAATTCGCCATTACCCTGGAAACCACGCATCTCTATTTCTGGTTGGAGTGAACTACGTCTCAACGCTGAGGGTTTAATTATTTCCCATATTGATTATTGGCACTGTTCCCGATTAGATGTGGTGAAGCAACACCTATTTTCCTTAAACAACGGATAATGTAAATAAATGTAAACAAAATTCAGGCAGGACAAAATTATCCATGCGCGTAATTCTGATGACAGGAAAGGGAGGCGTAGGTAAAACCTCCGTCGCGGCTGCAACTGGACTGCGTTGTGCAGAACTCGGCTATAAAACACTGGTTTTAAGTACAGATCCTGCTCACTCCTTAGCAGACAGTTTTGATATAGAATTAGGACATGACGCTAAACAAGTCCGTCCCAATTTATGGGGTGCAGAACTCGATGCACTGCAAGAATTAGAAGGTAACTGGGGTGCTGTAAAGCGTTATATTACCCAAGTTTTACAAGCACGGGGTTTAGAGGGAATACAAGCGGAAGAATTAGCAATTTTACCAGGCATGGATGAAATTTTCGGCTTGGTAAGAATGAAACGTCACTATGATGAAGGGGAATTTGACGTTTTAATTATTGATTCCGCCCCAACTGGTACTGCTTTACGTTTGTTGAGTTTACCAGAAGTTGGTGGCTGGTATATGCGGCGTTTTTACAAGCCTTTTCAAAATATATCCGTAGCACTTAGACCTCTGGTTGAACCAATTTTTAAACCCATTGCTGGTTTTTCTTTACCAGATAAAGAAGTGATGGATGCTCCTTATGAATTTTATGAACAAATAGAAGCACTAGAAAAAGTATTGACTGACAATACTCAAACCTCAGTCCGTCTTGTCACCAACCCAGAAAAAATGGTGATTAAAGAATCTCTTCGCGCTCATGCTTATTTGAGCTTGTATAATGTAGCGACAGATTTAGTTGTAGCTAATCGTATTATTCCCAAAGAAGTTGACGACCCATTTTTCCAACGTTGGAAAGAAAATCAAGAACAATACCGCCAAGAAATTCATGAAAACTTCTTACCTTTACCTGTCAAGGAAGTACCCCTGTTTTCTGAAGAAATGTGTGGTTTAGCAGCATTAGAGAGACTTAAGGAAACTCTCTACAAAGATGAAGATCCGACTCAGGTTTATTATAAAGAAACCACCATCAGAGTTGTACAGGAAAACAACCAATACAGCTTGGAACTGTATTTACCTAATATTCCTAAAAGCCAAATTCAACTGAGTAAAACCGGAGACGAATTAAACATTACTATTGGTAATCATCGCCGTAACTTGGTTCTACCCCAGGCTTTAGCTGCACTGCAACCAGCAGGGGCAAAAATGGATGATGATTATCTGAAAATCCGTTTTTCCTGACAATGCGAAAGTTTAGTTGATAGTTGATAGTTGATAGTTGATAGTTGATATTTATTAACTTAACTATCACCTGTTAGCTGTCACCTATCACCTGTCACCTGTCACCTATTTCTTAATGAAAATTCTGCGGAAGTTAATCATAAAATTAATAATTGTTAAGTCTAGGCTCTACCCGTACTCTCACTGAAGACAAAATTTTAAACAAAATCTTTAAATATTATTAAGTTATAAAATAAACTAGAGTAATATATTGAATATGGTATAAAAAAATGGTTTACATCCCTCCACTAGACCTGCGGACAAGTATGGAACAAGAAACCCTACTCCGTCGGATTACCAATCGCATCCGTCAGTCTTTAGAGTTAGAAGAAATTATTACCGCAACTACAGCGGAAGTTCGTTCCTTACTGGGAACTGACCGAGTGATGATTTATAAATTTCATCCTGATGGTAGTGGTCAAGTGATTGCAGAATCTATTTATGAAAATCGTTTACCCTCGTTGTTAGGGTTGAATTTCCCTGCTGATGATATTCCCCTCCATGCGCGTGAATTGTTGATTAAATCACGGGTGCGTTCTGTAGTTAACGTTGACGCTGGAGAGATTGGCCAAAGTCCTGTGCGTGACCTGAAAGCGGGTGAAATTAGATCAGAGCAACTTCTGTACCGTCCTGTAGACCCATGCCATATAGAATATTTGACAGCGATGGGAGTAAAATCTTCTGTAGTTGCACCGATTATTCATGAAAATGAACTGTGGGGGTTATTAACATCTCATCATTCTCAAGCTCGTGAGGTGGCAGAATATGAATTAGATGCAATGCAGATGGTAGTAGAGCAGTTGTCTGTAGCGATCGCTCAAAGTAATCTCCTCACCCAAGCCCGTGCTAAAGCAGAACGAGAAGCCGTTGTTAACCGCATTGCCACTCTCCTGCATTCACTACCAACTATTGTTTTACAACCAGCTTTAGAAGCTACAGTTGCAGGATTTAATGGTGTTGGTGGTAGGTTATGTGTCAGACATAATGCCTTTGAATTTCAACATAGTAGCTTCAAACCTTTCAAAGAATGTTTAATTCCTGGTAGTAACTGTCTCCAGCTTTATGTTTGTGGACAGCAACCTATTATTCCTAACCAAAATATATATCCACTGCTAGAACAGTATAGTGTTTGGCAAGAATATTATAAATCTGGTGATTACGACATTTGGGCAATTCCTGATATTTACCAAGATTCTAATTTAAGAATTGTCCAAGCGGCTTTTAAACCTACAAAAATTCGCAGTATTTTAATGATTCCTCTCCACTATCGACAAGAATTAGTGGGCTATTTAAGTATTTTTCGGAATGAAATAGATACAGAAACTCTGTGGGCGGGTAAATTTGACCCAGATAACAGACAACTTTATCCGCGTATGTCCTTTGAATTATGGCGCGAATCTAAAAAAGGACAAGCTCAAAAATGGACGAATGAAGAAGTTGAACTAGCAAGAGAAATTAGTAACCATTTTGCCTCAGCAATTCAGCAATATGAACTTTACCAACAGGTACAAGGTTTTAATGAAAATTTAGAAAAACAAGTCCACAAGCGGACTTTAGAAATGCAAAGAACAGCAGAACAACAACAAGCTGTATTTGGAGTTATTAATAAAATTCGTCAGTCTCTTGATACTGATACTATTTTTCAAACAACAACAAAAGAAGTTTGTCAATTAATCAAATCTGATCGAGTTTCTGTTTATAAATTTGATGCAGATTGGGGTGGAGAATTTGTAGGTGATTTTGAAGCTACCAGTCCCAACTGGTTGAATGAATCCAAATTGGGAATTAATACAATTTGGAATGACACTTATTTACAAGATACAGCAGGGGGAAGATACCGCAATAATGAAACCTTTGCTGTAGATGATATCTATACAATGGGATTTACTCCCTGTCATGTCGATAATTTAGAACAATTTCAAATTCATGCTTTTGTGTTAGCTCCTATTTTTATTAGTAAACAACTTTGGGGGCTACTTTGTGCTTATCAACACTCTGGTCCGCGTCAATGGAAAGCATCGGAAGTTAATTTTATTAGTCAGATTGCAGGGCAACTTGGGGTAGCAATTCAACAGGCTGAACTACTTGTGACAACTCAGCAGCAAGCAGAACAATTAACTCAAGCTCTGCATGAATTACAAGCTACTCAAACCCAGCTTATTCAAACTGAAAAAATGTCTTCCTTGGGGCAACTTGTAGCCGGGGTAGCTCATGAAATTAATAATCCAGTTAACTTTATTTCTGGCAACCTCAGCCATATTAATGAATATAGTCAAAATTTACTAAATATGCTCAGTCTTTATCAGCAAGAACTCCCTACCCCTAGCGAAGAAATTTTAGATCAAGCAGAAGAATTTGACTTAGAATTTATTATAGAAGATTTACCAAAAAGTCTATCTTCTATGAAAATTGGGGTGGATAGAATCCGACAAATTGTCTTATCTTTGCGAAATTTCTCGCGTCTTGATGAGGCAGAGATGAAGGAAGTAAATATCCATGATGGTATTGATAGCACTTTATTGATTTTGCAGCATCGCTTAAAAGCTAGACCTGAATCTCCGGCTATTCAAGTGATTAAACAATATGGAGATTTGCCCTTAGTTGAATGTTATGCAGGGCAACTCAATCAGGTATTTATGAATGTTTTAAGTAATGCGATTGATGCCTTAGAAATTTACAGAACATATAAATCAGAAAATACCAAGTCAGGACAAATTACTGTTTGTACTTTCATTCAAGAAATCAGTGATCATGATAAAAGTGCAGTAATTCGGATTAGTGATAATGGCCCAGGAATGCCATCAGCTATCAAAGAGAGAATATTTGACCCATTCTACACTACTAAGCCAGTAGGCAAAGGTACTGGCTTGGGTTTATCAATTAGTTACCAAATTGTGGTAGAAAAGCATGGCGGAATTTTGAAATGTGATTCACAACCAGATGTAGGTACTCAATTCTGGATTGAAATTCCAATTAAACACATTGGTTAATAAGGAATAGGCAGAGTCACAATTAATTCTTTCTCCAGATAGCGTTTACGTAGGATACCGTAGGCATAGCTGGGTGTAAGCCATACTCCTTGATTTTCTAATTTCTCAATTGCACAGGCATAGCTAAATAGGTCATTTTTAACCCACCTAAAGGTGTAAAAATTACTGGAGTTAGGCTTTGATTTAAGTGCATTTGGATTTCTGTAGATGGTAATTCTTTCAAGCCTTCCATTAAATATTTGACGTTAAAAGCAATGTCTATATCTTCACCTGCAATTTGCGCTGGCATTGACTCTGTACCACTACCCACATCTTGCGCTTCACAAGATAAAGTAATTTCTTGATTCTCGTTATCAATGCTGATTTTGACAATATTATTTTTCTGATCAGCTAACACTGCAATTCGCTCTAAGGTATTGATAAATTGTTTCCGTTCTAAGACGACTTGGCGTTCAAATTGACGGGGTATTAATTGCCGATAAGCGGGATATTGTCCTTCTAAAGTCCGACTGGTTAAACGTTGATTTTGCCAAGCAAAGACAATTTGACCTTGATCCAAATATAAGGATACAGTTTCTTCTGAAGAACTATGGGCTAACATCCGCTGTAATTCCCGTAATGCTCTTGCTGGTACTGTTACCTCTAGTTGTTCACTTGTATCTAGGGGACGTTCGTTAGTTGTTTCTAGCACCGCTAAACGATGTCCATCTGTAGCCGCAAATTCTAAGGTGTCTTGTTTCACTGTTAAATGTACGCCTGTGAGGACTTGTTTGGTTTCATCAGCACTGGTAGCAAATAATGAACCTTTTAAGCCTTCAATTAATGCAGCGGTAGTAAGTTGAATTGCGTCCGAGGCTGCAATTACAGGTAATTCAGGAAATTCTTCTGCTCCCATAGCGCGGACTTGATACTTGCCGCTTTTGGGTTTGAGGGTGACAACTATACCTTCTCCGGTATTGTCTGCTGATTCGTCATCGAGGGTGATTTCGCCTTCTGGTAGACGGGAAGTGATATCTACGAGTAGTTTAGCAGGAAGAGCGATCGCACCTCCTTCAATTACCTCAGCACTAAAACTGGTACGGATACCCAAGCTGAGATCAAAAGCTGTTAAGCTGACTTGGTTGGTTTCTGGATCCGCTTGTAGCAGCACGTTAGCAAGTATGGGATGAGTAGGTCTTGATGGTACTGCACGACTGACGAGTGAAAGGTTTGTACTGAGGTCGCTTTGAGCGCAAACTAATTTCATAAATATGGATTCAACTGCTGAAGGATTATAGTAACAAATTTTGAACGGGGGATTAGTATCTGTGGAAAAGCTGTGGAAAAGCTAGGGCATTTTTCCACAAGGTAATTATACTTGATGTAATTTATTTAAAAAATCTTTAAGTTTTCCACAACTTTTTCCCCAAAAGGTAATAATTTTTCCACAATTGCAGTTAAATTTAATAATTTTTTATACTTTATTTAACATTTTAGCTTAATTTGGGTGTTGGTTGTGGAAAACACAACAGATTTCTATCAAGCCCCGAAACAAACCCCGAAACAAACGCGTAAGCATTCAGCCATCAGCCATCAGCCATCAGCAAGAACCTAAAAAACATCAATATTCACCTGTGATATCGTGTTCGGTTGAATATAGGACTCCTATTTGATTATTGAACAAAACTCCTTACACTGAAATCCCCTAAAAACCTTTTGCCTCTTGCCTGCCTACACAAATGATTATGGCTTACGCCACGCTTCGCTATCAGGAATCAAACTGGATGCCTATAGCTGAATACTTACGTCAAACTTACACCAAAACTACAGCGATCGCACCTCCTAAAGCCGCAGAAATGCCGGAAACAACCGCTGTTGCAAACAACCACCAAGAGGCATTAGCAGCGGCTTTGCGCGTTTCCTCTGCTTGACGCTGTGCCTGACGTTTTACCTGTTCTAGCCGATGTTGCGCTTCGTTCTGTAGGTGTTCAGCCTGTTGTAAAACAGTATTTCGGGCGCGTTCAATTTGGTCAATAATGCGGTTAGCATCGTCCTCAGACATATCCTCACGAGAACTTAAAATAGCTACTAAAGTTTCACGATTGAAATAGGAAAGGCGATCGCGCAATGCTTCAAACCCAGCTTGAGGATCTTCAAACAATTGGCGGAAATCATGTTTAATGCCATCATAATTAAGTTCCGGGCGTTCTAGAGAATTGAGATAATTACGAATACTGGCAAAAATACCCTCAATTGCATCTTGAATGTGTCGTTGAATACCCCGCACCTGTTCTACAAATTGGTCACGCACTGAGATCATATTATCAGCAATTCTGGCGGCTTCTTCATCAGTCATATCTTCCCGAATTTTCAACAACGCCATAATTGTTTCTCGGTCGAAATGGGAGAGGCGATCGCTCAAACTTTCCATCCCCACCCTTGGATCATGCAATAACAATTGCATATCTCGCTTAATTCCTTCCGGGTTCAATTCTGCTTTCCCAGTTAGTCGTAAATACTCCTGCAAATAGGTTTGAAAATTTTGCATTCTTTGTTGGGTTCTGGTTGCTAACCGACGCGGCGCACGAATAATATTTTTAATTGATGTCTGCATCGCATCAATGATTTGATTAATTTGTTCTTCACTTAAATCTTGACGTTGACTTAACAACTGCACCAAAGTATCTCTATCTACTTGTGATAAACGACGACGCAGGGCAACAACACCTTCTCTGGGATTTGCAAATAATCTAGTTAAATCTCGCTGTATACCTTCAGGATTCAATTCTTCGTTACCAGTATTTCGCAGATAATTGGCAATAGTGTTAGTTACAGAATCATATTGTTCTTTTACTTTTTGTGGTGTGTGGAGAATGCCATGCCATAATTCTTCCACTACATCAATAATTTGATTAACTTGTGCTTGAGTTAAATCTTGGCGTTGACTCAACAATTGTACCAAAGTATCTCGATCAAAGCGAGATAAACGCGCCTGAATAGCAATAATTCCGGCTTGGGGATCTGCTAAAAGTCGTTTCAGGTCAGCGCGAATAGCATCAGGATTTAATTCTTTATTACCTGTGTTACGCAGATAAGATTCAACATTCAGCCACAGGCTTTCCGCTTGATGTTGTACCTGTTGGGTTATACTGAGAGATTCTACCAAAACACGATCACGCTGCATTTCCAATTCATCTAAAATCGGGTCTAATTCCCACTCCTGAATGTCATTGCGTGCTAACAGAATTTCTCCCATTTGTTCCCGTTCAACTTGTGCTAATCGCCGCGATAAAGTTTGATAATCTGCCTCTGAATCAGCTAAAAACGGTTTAAAATTCTCCTCAATTCCTGCTGGTGTTAAATCTACTTTCGGAGTCACAAGTAAGTAACTTTCAACTCGTCTTTGCAAATCTTGGATAATTTCTCTTTCTTCCTGGGCGGCGACTGTGATTAAAACTTCATTTCTCACTGCTACCAATTGGTCAGTAATTTGCTGAATTTGGGCTTGAGTTAAAAATCCCTTAGCTTGGAGAATATTGACAAAATCTTGACGAGTAATTTTCTCTAATTCGCTGCGGATTGCACCAGGATCAGCAGCAGTATCATAGATTACATCTCGAAATTCTTGGGCAATATTTTCCTCATTTAGTTGCCAAGCATGGGTATGGATTAGATAATTTTCAATATCGGCACGAATCGGATTATAAGGTTGTTGAACAATTTGTTTTGTAACTTTTTCTCTAGCAGTATTGAGGGAATCCCAAATTTTTTCTACATCCAAATCAGATAAATCTGTTCTTCCTAAAATTACCCCTGTTAAAGTTGATATTGCCTGTTGAACAATACCAGGCTTTTGTTCTGGTTCTTTTGATGTATGAACTTCGGCAATTAATTGATCAAGTTTAGCATTAAGTTCATTTGTTTTAGTTTGTCCTGGGGATAAAGATTTGAGATAGTCTACCAACTCTCCCAAGCGGTCAGGTACTTGCTGACTAACTACTTGTTGCCAAACTCCATATAAAGAATCAGCTATGCGGCTCACTTCTCGCTTAGATAAATCTGTACGGTTACTAACCAAATCAATAAACCGCTGACGGTCAATATTGCGGAGGTCTGGACTGCTGGCGTAGGCTTTAAATTGCGGCTCATTTAATAACCTTTCAAACTCCGACCGAATCCTGGATATATCAATTTCCGGGGGACGTAGCTTTTCTATGTACTCTTCTATGTTTTGGCGAATACCTGTTGGTGCCATAGCACTACCTAATTCTCGCCGCACAGCCGACGCAGCCGCTTCCGCAGTCGCTACAACTTGCTGGTTGACAGCTTTCGCACCTAAAGCTGCTGTAGCCGTTCCCATAATCGCTTGAAAACTCGAAGTAGCAGTATTGACAACTGAACCGATTAAAGACCCGACTGTAGTTGTGCTAACCCACATTAGTAATAAAAAGTATGCACCCCAAATTACTAAACCCAAAATCGCGCCTAATCTGGGATCTAAAATTAATAGACTCAATTTTACAGCCAAGAAACAAGCTATGAATAAAGCAACTGTTACCGTGACTAATGTCCAAATTCCCAACCTCATGCCGATTTTGCGAATTGTACCCCCGAAACTTTCAACTTCCTGGGACTCTGATGGATGCCCTAAATAGGAAATACCAGCAGCAATAGAGAGATTTGTTAACACTAATTGAAAGGCAAAGGCGAGAATCACTCCAGAAATTAAAGCCACAAAAAAGCGTGGTCCGGAAGTAAGAACCGATGCCTGTGCTGGTGTGACATCAGCGGTATTTATAGGTATTTGTGCCATCCACCATAAATGTTTGTACAGTTCCTGCATGATTTATATTTCCTGCCTCTAAGTTTACCTTTAAAGTTAAATTTGCTCTCATTAAGGATTTAGTTGTATCTATTGGCAATTCTTAAGTTCAGCATCTTTCAGAATCCAGTAATTTAGCCATGATTAGCATCTCTCTCAGGTGGGATACCTTATGTAACGTTAGATAGAATTTTTATATATTGTGATTGTTAATTAGTGTTAAAGACAAGGCTTTTAGCACGAAATTATTGCTATTTAATAAATCATAAATTAGAAATATTTGCTGACATAAATCATGAAATAATTATCGAATTTCCACCTAGTTATTGTTTATTTTCTTGTCACCATCGCCAGGTGGATTTTTTCGCGCCAATAAATTTATAATTATCTTCCACAAGAGTGCCTCTAGTTTGTACCTATAGGCATAATACAGCCTTGTGTGTAAAAGGTAAATTTAAGTTAAGCATTAAATTGTTGTTTAGAACAAAAGATTCAAAATCTCAACCTTACTTAATTTTGGATTGGAGAAAAAAATGGAAACTCGCTCATCTACTGATATACCACCAGTTGCTAAAGCCTATAATGGTGTAGATCGTAATGCTTTTATTTTTGGCTGGAATCCCCAAGCTGAATTATGGAATGGACGCTTGGCCATGATTGGATTTGTTGCTTACTTGCTGTGGGATTTATTTGGCTATAGTGTTCTCCGCGATGTGCTGCACATTATGAGATATTAGATAAAAAACAGAAGTCAGAATGTAATTAAAACATAATTTCTGACTTCTAAATTCGGGAGTATCCCAATGAAAGCTAAAATAAACGCAGGAACACTAAAAACTCTTTTAAACCCTCTTAACTTTGTGTCCTTGGCTTTCTTTGCAGTTGATTCATATCAAACCTGGGAACAATTGCCTTTCTTTCAAAAAAATCAACTTACACATTTGGGATGCTCCCCTAGCTTCTGCTAGAAATATAGGGAATTTGTACCAAGAGTGGCAATTTCCACACTCAAAGTAAAAACCGAATCAAAACATATACAGCCGCAGTCACAAGTTGTAATAAAGTAACAGGAATTCCATAATGTAGAAAAGTTTTAAAAGAAATGCGTTTTCCATGCTGTTCAGCAATACCCGCCGCAACAATGTTAGAAGATGCTCCCACCAAAGTACCATTTCCTCCCAAAGTTGCACCAAACATCATGGCATAAAACAGTGGTAAAACTTCTGTAGGAAATTGTCCCGGAAAATCGGCTGCTAAAACTTCTGCTGGTGCTAATCCCACATTGACAACATACTGTTTCAACAAAGGAACCATCGCTACCACTAAGGGAATATTGGGAACAACACTAGATAATATCCCCACCATAAATAACAATAGTATAGAACCGAGTAAAATATTTTTACCTAAAATAACTCCTAAAACTCCTGATAAACCTTTAATAACTCCTGTTTTATCTAGTCCCCCAATTAACACAAAAATACTCATGAAAAATATTAATGTACTCCAATCTACATCTCGTAAAATATTATGAACTGTATCAATTCTACTTTTTTGAGCTAGTAATAAAGCCAAACCTGCACCCAACAAAGCCACTGCAGCAGGGGAAATAGGAATCGGCAGAGATTCACCAATTACGAAAAATATCAACACAAAAGCTACTATAACTCCACCCATTATTAAAACTCGTGGATGATTGATTTTGGGATGTGGTAATTCGGCTAAAGTCTCTAGCCTAGTATTCCAAATTCTTCTAAATAAAATTGGCAGTGTTACTACTACAGTAGCAATAGCAATTACTCCCCCTAAACTCAATTTTCCTAAATAATCTATAAAGCTAATATTTACAGCATCACCAACAATAAATGTGGCGGGATCTCCTACTAAAGTTAATAATCCGGCACTATTTGCTACAAACACCATTAAAATTAATAAAGGTACAAAATTCACTCCTATTTCTTGTGCCATGGGCGGTATTAAAGGTGCCAATAACATTACTGTAGTTGCGTTAGGTAAAACAGCACAAATTGGCGTAACTAATGCCACAATACCTAAGAGTAATTTTTTGCCACTACCTTGAGCAAGAATGACTATTTGTGTTGCTATATAACTAAAAATATTAGTAGGTTCAAATGCCCTAACTAACACCATTACCCCAAAAAATAAACCCAAAGTTCCATGACTTTTGCCAATATAACCAACAGCTTCTGGTAAAGTCATAATATTAGTAAAAACTAATAATAACGCCCCCAATAAAGCCGCAACAGTCAGATCAACCCATTCTGTCATGATGACAGCAATGACGGTAATAAATGTGATGATACTTAGGACTGCTTGCCAATTTTCCATACTATCCTCCCTAATAATGTTACTGATTGCATAGTAGCAAAAAAGTCACCTAGATTATAGGCGACTTAGGAATTTATGATTGTATTATTTGTGTATGGGCTTTAAAAATCTATGTCTGCAATTCTCCTAATGATTAATCAAGACAACTGGGAATACCCAACACAGCACAGGGAAAATCATTAGCTAAACTATCAATCAAAGGATGATGGCTAGATTGACAACCTAAAACCAAAACATCAGCAGCTTCTAATTCCACGACTTTTTTCAATTCGGCACATAAGTTACCAAACCGCAGATGAGATTTAAAATAACTCTGCCATTCTTCAGCTAAATTTTTGGCTTGCCAAAGAATTTTATCTGCTTTATCTTCTATTGAATTGGTAATTAACTGAGGTTTTGATTGAGTTAATACGGATGTTTTAGATTGAGTGACATCATAATTTCCATACCCTAAATTAAGCTGCTTTTGAGGCAAACTTAAGTTGTGATGAGAAGAACTAATAGAGTGTTCTTCTAATACATAAACAGCCTGGACATTGACTTGAATATTTGTAGCCAACTTGGTTTGATGAGCAATACAAAAAGCAATATCTAAGGCTGTATGGCTATTAGGTGAAGCATTATAGCCAACAATTAAATTGATGGAATTTGCTTGTGAATCTTTGTCACTCATGCAATTTTGAGGAGCAGGTAGTAATATCATCTGTTCCATGAGATCATAGCGACCAATTGCACTTTGCAATCTTGCTAACAATGGCTTAACTTTCACAGCTTTAACTTCTCTCCCTTGAAACGAATAATCAATGAGAAGCAGGGATACCAATTTTAGATTTTAGATTTTAGATTTTAAATTCATACAGCATATTGTAGATGAAGAAGGTACAAATTTTTATGACAAAGCTTTGCACCAAAAGGTTTTTACTGCTGATTGCTGAAAGCTGCTGTATTTTATTCAAAATCATGAACTAAAATCGCAAATTGATTAAGGAAACCCCAATAACAACTGGTATTACAGCCAAGGTTTTGGAGGTTCCTTCCATTGCCGACGGAGTTAGCTGACGGGCTAAGACTGGAAGGTGTCTCTCAATTAAGATTAGCCCCAAACATTGGTTCCTCCGCTTCAAATCCAGCTTTTTGGAATTTGAATTAGGCTACCCACAGAGGTTTGCGGAATTCAAAAGTGAACAGTCAAAATTGAAAATGTTCAAAATATTAACTTTTCACTTTTTGAATTGTAGCTTATATTTCCACGATTGTATACCCATCAAATAATAATTTATTTCACTCTTCGGAAGTAAAGTATCGGTCTAAAAAATTTAAGGCGTGATTGCGTAATTCAAAATATTCTTTAGAATTGCGGATCGCACTGCGATCACGTGGACGCTTAAACGGAACTTCGAGAATTTCTCCGATAGTAGCTGCTGGTCCATTGGTCATTAAGACAATGCGATCTGACATATAAATTGCTTCGTCTACATCATGAGTAATCATCATTACTGCTTGACGATGATTTTCCCAGATATCTAATACCTGACGCTGCAATTTACCACGAGTTAAGGCATCCAAAGCTCCAAATGGTTCATCCATTAATAACATTTTAGGACGTATTGCCAAAGCTCTAGCAATACCCACTCTTTGTTTCATACCTCCAGAAATTTCATCGGGATACTTATCAGCAGCAGATGTTAAGTTTACCATTGCCAAATGTTCATTGACAATGCTAATTTTTTCGGCGCGATTAGCATTTTTTAGCACTTCATCTACAGCTAAACGGATATTTTCGCGCACAGTTAACCAAGGTAAAAGCGAATAATTTTGAAATACCATCATTCTATCTGCACCTGGTTTGCGAATTTCTTTTCCATCTAAGCGGACTGAGCCTGATGTGCCTTTTTGAAACCCACCAATTATTTTTAGTAATGTTGATTTTCCACAACCAGAATGACCGATTACAGAAATATACTCATTTTCACCAATTGTCAGATTAACACCATCTAAGACTACAGCATTTCCTTTGTCTGGTGTTGGATATGACTTGACTAAATTTTCGATTTCTAAAAATCCGTGCTGGGGCTTGATTTGTTGATAAGTATTTTGTGATAAAGCTGTATATTCCATCATTATATCCTCCTAAATTTGTCAGCTTATTATTTGAATTTTTAAGACATGAAGAAGCGATTAGGAGCATTTGCTCTGATTTTAAAACTATTTAGATAACCGACAGGATCGCTAGGATCAAATCCTTTTTTATCTATGAATACTTCTGGCGGTTCAACTTTATAATCATCCTTGGGACATTGAATTCCCATTTCTGCGGCAATCTCTCGATATAAATCGGTTCTCCAACCTTGTTCGGCTACTTTATTAGCGTTTTTGGGAATTTCTTTGATTTGTCCCCAACGGGCGGCTTGAGTCATTAACCAAAGACTTCGAGAACGCCATAAAAATGTGGAATGTTCTCCTATTTCATGGGGAATACTATCAGGAATATCATAGAAAATTGTTGTATCTTCAGCGTTAATAGTGCGGTCTTGACCATCAAAACCACCATAGTTATAATTGCCAACAATTCCCGGTGCAGTAAACTTAGTCATAGGAACACCTGGTTTTTTGGGTTTTGCACCAGTAAAAGATCGTTCTGTTAGCAATTCAGCTACTTCTTGACGGTGTTCTGGTTTACTACAATATTGACAAGCTTCTATCATTGCCTTGACCAAAGAACGGTAAGTTTTGGGATAATTGACGATAAAAGATTCCATTACTCCTAGTAGTCGATCTGGGTGTCCCTGCCAAATTTCTTTACCTTGGGCAAAGGTAAAACCAATATCTTCATTTCCTTTAATTGCTCTGGTGTTCCAAGGTTCGGCTACCATGTATGCTTGCATAGCACCAATTCTCATGTTTGTTACCATCTGCGGTGGGGGAACAATGATGATCCGAAATTCTTTGAAGGGATCCACACCAGCTGCGGCAGAAAGATAACGGGCAAAGTATTCATAAATGGCAGAACTAAGGACTACTGCCCAAACTTTCTTTTCTGGGGGTTGTTTGTCAAAATAGCCCCGGAAGTCTCTGCCAAAGGCTTCTAATGCACCATCACCGTATTTTTGTTGATATTCGTACCAAGGACGGATGCCAAAGTCCCACATATCTTTGTTCATGGTCATGGCGTTACCGTGACGGTGTATGGTCATGGCTGCACACAAGGGGGCGTGACGTGCGCCTTCTGCACCAATTCTGGCGTTGGTGACAGCACCGGAGACGACGGGTGCAGCATCGAGACGACCAAATATTAAGCCGTCGCGGGAGTTTGCCCAACTAGCTTCGCGGTTAAGTTTGACGTTTAAGCCATATTTGCGGAAGAAACCTTTTTTCCAGGCGATCGCAAATGGCGCACAATCATTTACAGGTACATAACCAACAGTAATATCTGGTTTTTCTAAATCTTGGGGTCTAACTACTGGTGTGACGGCTAAAGCTGCTTCTGTCAGTCCTTTAGCAGACCTATCCCCAGATATCCCACATGATGACAACGCCATTCCCGCAGTTGTTACACTTATTTTTTTAATAAAGTCTCTGCGTGTCCAATTATTTTCATTCATAATTGTCTACAATTTTGGATTTTAGCTTTTTCGTGCTGATGAATGGAATGATTTTTGTCTCACGCAGAAACGCACAGACGCAGACAGAAATTAAAAGTGTGGCGTTGCATAATTACAGGTTGAAATTGTTAAATGTAACTGGGAAAACTTGTTTTCTGTGCGACTTTGCACCTTGGCGTGAGATAAAAATTGCAATTTTTTTACTTTACACTTCCCGGACGATGAGTAACAAATTGTTGAAGTTTACCGACTGCGTAATCTAAAACCAAGCCCGTTAAACCAATTACAAACACAGCCAAAAATACAGAACTGAGATTTAAACGACTCCATTCATCCCAAACAAAAAAGCCAATTCCTACACCACCTGTCAACATTTCTACAGCTACAATTACCAGCCAAGCAATACCTAAACTAATTCTTAATCCTGTAAAAATATAAGGCAAACTCGCAGGTAAAATAATTTTGGTAATCTGTCTCCATCGGGGCATTTCTAACACCTGTGCCACATCTATATAATCTTTCGGCACACTAGAAACACCCAAAGCAGTATTAATGATTGTCGGCCATAACGACGTAATGAAAATCACGAAAATAGCTGAAGGATCTGCCAAATTGAAAATAGCTAAAGAAATAGGCAACCAAGCTAAAGGTGAAACAGGTTTAAATATCTGAATGATAGGATTAAAAGCCAGCATTGCCGGTCTAGACATACCTATCAAAAAGCCCAAGGGAATTGCGACTAATGCACCTAATCCAAAACCTAATATTACCCGGCGTAAACTTGCTAATAGTAACCAACCAATTCCTAAATTACCAGGTCCTCTTTCATAAAAGGGATTGAAGATGTAGTCCAGATTGGCAATTAAGGCTTCTGGTGGTGTAGGCATTAATTCATGATTAGCAAGTGCTACTATCCACCACAGGAAAATTATTCCCAAAAAACCCACAATAGGTAATAAGAACTCATCTCGCAAAATGACAGGTTTTGCTTTTTTCCACGCAAATTGTCCAGCAACCGCAAAGATTGCAGCTAAATTTAGTTGCAAAATCATTTTGTAACCTCAACAGAGTTCAGCACAGATACACTGAAACTGAGTAGTACCAGCCTTGGACACTGATGAGATCAAAACATTGTTGAAATGCTGTCTCTTCAGTCTCCTCTCAATGCCTACGAAGTTAGCTGACGGACTAGGGTTGAGAGATACCCCTTTTTGCTCGATTTTGGCTTATTTTCTAACATTAAGTTAGGAATTTATTCACCTATCGAGATAAAAATACGCCCCAAAACTTGGTTCCTCCGTTCCAACGTTGTTGACTCTAATATGTTGGATTAGGCTGACTTACTCACAATTAATAGTAACAGCGAAAATATAACATTGATTAACAGTAATAACATCAGTATAGAGAATACAAATTAGTTACTTACCTACTTACATCAGGCGGTTCAATTGATTTTGCACTGTACAATAAACATATTTCGTAAGCGTAAATACAAAGACATTAAGAATAATCTTACGTCTTTGTTTGAAATTAACACTTATTAAGCCAATAAACCTTGTTTTTTCAATTTAGCTAACGCATCCTCAGCCGCAGCCTTTTCTGCTTCTTTTTTATTGCGTCCTTTACCTTCGCCGTATTCGTTACCTTCTACTAATACTTTAGCGATAAATTCTGGTGCATGAGATGGTCCGCCTACCTGTTCTGTTACATATTTAGGGGGATTTGTGCCAATTTCTCGTTGTACCCATTCCTGAAATCGGTTTTTGGAATCAACATTTGAACGAGGTTCTACAATGTGTTCTGAGACAGATTCAAATAATGGTTCAATAATAGCACGAAGTGGTTCAACATTGCAATTGTTATCTAAATAATAAGCACCAACTACAGCTTCAAATGTGCTACTGAGTAAGTTGGGATTTTGGAATCCTCCATCTCTAATTGTGCCTTTTCCTAATCGCATTCTGAAGTCTAAACCTACTTCTAAGGCAAATTTTGCTAGTTGTTTTTCTTCTACTAATGCGGAACGACGACGAGTTAATTCATCTTCTCCTTTTTCGGGATGACAACGATAAAGATATTGTCCACTGATGAAGTTGAGAATAGCATCACCGAGAAATTCTAAGCGTTCGTTATGTTCTCCTTCTCCTGGGTTTTCGTTGAGATATGAACGGTGGGTTAATGCTTGACGCAGGAGTTTTTCATTTGAGAATATCAGAAGTTTATGTACCTCAGATAATTTTTCTTTGATACGAGCTTCTTCCGCTTTTTCTGGAGAAAGCATTTTCAAAACTTCTTGTTTTTGCTTTTCAATAATATCTAGTTCAGATGCGGAAATTACTTTCATAATTCTTGTCATACTATCAAGAGCGCGATAAGTATCATCTGTGGAAAACCTTGATTGATGCGCCCATTTATTTCTCACGTCAATTAACTCACTGATCAAAGCACGTTCAGCGTTACTTAGTTTTTTCTTGAAAAAATTATCCCACTGCTTAATAATTAATTTTAGCAGAACTGAAACATCTTCTTGTAAAGTTTCTTCTAGATTTCTTCTGAGTGTTAGATCGTCAGATATACAAGATTTAGCTACTGATAACCAACGTTCACCATGTACTGTTCGCATTTCTTTTTCTACATAGGAATATAATCCTTGAGATAGTGTAGCTAAAGCTCTATTAATTCGCTCGTGATTACTAATAGCCATTGAACTCTGTGCTAAAATTATACAATATAGATAATTTTACTGTTTCTAACAATCTTCTGTCTACACAAAAAATGTAAAATTTATTACTATTTATATATAGGAATAATATTTGAATTTTGAACAAAACTCCGTACACCTAAATCTTCTAAAACCCTTTTGCCTCTTGCATGAGTGCCTCTTGCCTGCCTACACAAATGATTTCACGAATCAAATCAGATTCCTATACCATGACGGAAAAGATGCTTAATCCATAAGATTTATGATAGTATAATATGTATGCACTTATTTTATTAACAAACATTTATATTAGGAATAATTCTCAAATTAGACATATATAAATATAGTTATAGATAAAAAGACTAAATTATCAACTAATGTCAGCTAAAGATATTTTCCATGATGCTGTTAGACAAGGATTAGAAAAAGAGGGTTAGGTGATCACAGATGACCTTTTGCTTTGAAAAAACAACAACCTGAAAGATTTTTATATTTAGCAGTTCCCAAAACACCTTATGAGACATTTTTTCAATTGCCATTTGTAGCAGATGTGATTGACCATTTCCAACTGAGTATAATAGTTTACGATCCAAAGGATGAGGAGATGTTATTATGGAAAAAATAGAAAAATATCGGACATATATTCAAAATTTATTAACTGAATATGCTAAAGGAAGTCCATCAGATCAGGAAGTAGAAACACAACTGATTTTTGATAAAGAACGGGATCATTATCAGGTTGTTTATACAGGTTGGAAAAATAGCCAACCGATGTATGGTTGTGTTTTACATCTGGATGTTAAAAATGGCAAAATTTGGATTCAATATAATGGAACTGAGATAGATATAGCAGATGAATTAGTTAAATTAGGAGTACCGAAGTCAGATATTGTTTTAGCTTTTCATGAACCTTTGATGAGACCATATACAGGTTTTGCGGTTGGTTAGTTTTTTTAGTTGCAGATCCCCGACTTCTTGAAGAATTTGGGGATCTAATATTTCTAATTTTTAAAGTGTGTTGATATCAATTCCTTTAGCTTGCAATTTTGCTAATAAGTCTTGATAATTTTGGCGTTCTTGTTCTAACTGTTGATTTAATTCCAAAGATGTGAGAAACTTTCTACCATCAGGATAATAAATTTCTAAATTATCTGATGTTAACTCAAAACGTATTCCTAAACGTGGACTTATCCAACCATTAATTTCTTCAATTTCTTCTAACCATTCTTGTTGGCGAATAAGTCCGGTTAATTCCAGTGTTGTTGGTTCATAGATATAATATTCTTCTACTCCATAACGATGATAAAAAAGTAACTTTCTAGCCATTTCTTGGCTACGATTTCCTGGAGATAGAATTTCAAATACCACCTGGGGAGCAATATTATTTTCTTCCCATTGTTTATAAGAACCACGTCTACCTTTTGGTCTACCAAAAATAACCATGACATCAGGTGCTTGACGTGTTTTCACACTTCCCTCTACAGGATACCATAACAAATCACCTGCTATAAATACATCTTGTTTTGAAGCAAATAATATTTCTAAGTTTTCTTTAATTTTAACTATCCATTCATAGTGTTCTGTATTTTCTGCCATCGGTTTTCCATCACTATCAGGGTAGATAATTTCTGGTTGAGTTTCTGATGTAAGTTGTTGTACCATATCTATATCTCCATTTTACCAAAGGTAAATAATTGTTTTATTTGACAGTGGTACTCAATCAAGCCATTTCTAATTATAGATTATTTGCTATTTTTTTATTTAAAAACTCAGAACCTAGACTTATTTTTTCAAGGTTCTTCGTTGAATAGCTAATTTTAAAGCTTGACGAAAATCATCATGAGTAAAACAGTGTCTAACAATTCCAAAATTACAACTATCAGTCTTAAAACTGTCTAGTAAATCTTGACCATAAAATAGTCGATTCTGACAAGTGGCATAATCAAGTATAATTATCATAGGAACAAAATATAGAAAATCATGATTCTTTACATATTCAATTACATCTTTTGAGGTTATTTTTGAAGTATATAAACCACCCAGAATAATCAAAATAACATCCTCTGCCTCTCGGTTTAAAATTTCTAGCACATGATCATTAAACCCAACTTCTATCACGTCTAAAAATGGAGATTCACTAACAATATATTCTTTGAGAAGACCTCTAACAATCTGAGAAGAATTTATAATAACAACTTTTGTTCTCATAACACCTTACCTGGAAATAAATCAAATAACTAAAATATACAAAACATGATAATAAAAAAATCTTCTCTCTGCGACCTCTGCGCCTGGAGCGGTTCGTTATAAAAAATAAATATTCGTATCAAAACCCAAATTAAACACCTTTTGGATAACAGAGATTGAGTGAGACATAAAAATGCTATCCTAAAAACATAATAACTATTAAGGAAACAATGCCAGCGCCTACGATTACCCCAACAACAACAGCTTTTCCGCTGACTGCTGTAGTCGGTCAAGAAGCGATTAAAATAGCATTGCTGTTAGCAGCAGTAGATCCCGTTTTGGGGGGTGTGGTAATTGCAGGCCGTCGCGGTACGGCTAAATCTGTGATGGCGCGTGCAATTCACGCTTTATTACCACCTATTGAAGTTGTTAAAGGTTCTGTTAGCAACTGTGACCCCAACCACCCAGAAGAATGGGATGATAAGCTTTTAGCTGAACAAAGACAGGAGATAGAAACGGAAATTATCCCTGCACCTTTTTTGCAAATTCCCCTGGGTATTACGGAAGACCGACTTTTAGGTTCTGTGGATGTGGAACAGTCGGTGAAACAAGGTGATACGGTTTTTCAACCGGGTTTACTCGCTACAGCTAACCGAGGTGTGCTGTATGTGGATGAAATCAATTTATTAGATGACCAAATTAGTAACCAACTTTTATCGGTATTATCGGACGGACGCAACCAAATTGAACGGGAAGGGATAAGTTTTCAACATCCTTGCAAACCGTTGTTTATTGCAACTTACAACCCAGAAGAAGGGGCGTTAAGAGAACATTTACTGGATAGAATTGCGATCGCACTCTCAGCAGATGGAGTTCTGGGTTTAGATCAAAGAGTACAAGCAGTTGAACAAGCGATCGCCTATTCTAAATCTCCCACAGAATTTCTGCAACAATACAGCGAAGATATCGACTCACTCAAAACCCAAATACTCCTCGCACGGGAATGGTTAAAAGAAGTCACCATTACCCAAGAACAAATTACCTACCTCGTCAATGAAGCTATTCGCGGTGGTGTAGAAGGACATCGTGCAGAACTGTTTGCGGTGCGAGTTGCCAAAGCCGCAGCAGCTTTAGAAGGACGTAACACCGTCAACGCTGAAGACTTGCGTCGTGCGGTAGAATTAGTCATAGTTCCCAGAACTACGATTATTCAAACTCCACCACCAGATCAACCACCCCCACCTCCTCCCCCACCACCCCAAAGTCAAGACGACTCAGAAGAACAACAAGAAGAAGAACAGGAAGAACAAGAAGAACAACAGGAAGAACAGGAACAGCAAGAACCTCCTGATATTCCTGAAGAGTTTATCTTTGACCCAGAAGGGGTAATTCTTGACCCGGAAGTGCTTTATTTTACCCAAATGGCACAACGGCAAGGTAAATCTGGCAGTCGCAGTATTATCTTTTCCGACGACCGGGGACGTTACATTAAGCCGATGTTACCCAAAGGCAAAGTAAAACGCATTGCCGTAGATGCCACATTGCGAGCCGCAGCACCGTATCAAAAAGCACGTCGCGCTAGACAACCAGATAAAAAGGTAATTGTCGAACAAGGAGATATGCGTTCTAAGCGGTTGGTGAGAAAAGCCGGCGCTTTAGTGGTGTTTGTGGTTGATGCTTCTGGTTCAATGGCTTTAAACCGGATGCAATCTGCTAAAGGTGCGGTCATGCAGCTTTTAACTGAATCCTATCAAAACCGTGACCAAATCGCTTTGATTCCTTTCCGTGGTGAACAAGCAGAAGTTTTATTACCTCCTACCCGTTCCATCGCTCTAGCTAAAAACAGGTTAGAAAAATTACCTTGTGGTGGTGGTTCGCCTTTAGCACATGGCTTAACTCAAGCCGTGCGAGTGGGAGTAAATGCCCAAATGGGTGGAGATATTGGTCAGGTTGTTATAGTGGCAATTACTGATGGTCGTGGTAATATTCCTTTGGCTCGGTCTTTAGGTGAACCCCAAGAACTAGGAGAAAAACCAGATATCAAAGCGGAACTGCTAGATATTGCAGGGAGAATTAGAGCATCTGGGATGCAATTACTGGTGATTGATACGGAAAGTAAGTTTGTTTCCACTGGTTTTGCTAAGGAATTGGCGAAAACTGCTGGTGGTAAATATTACCAGTTACCAAAAGCCACAGATAAAGCGATCGCAGCTATGACAAAAGGAGCGATCGCAGATATAAAATCAAGGTAGCTGTTAGACCTGTTTGTAAATTATGTTTTAGCCTTTAACTAATCAGTTCAGCTAATTGATAGGCAATACTTGTCGGTTAAGGTTTGATTCCCCCAATTTGATTCCCCCAATCCCCCTTCAAAAGTGGTACTAAGAATGGCTTTATTTCTCTCTTTTTGAAGGGGATAATGGGGTATCTCCAAGGTCTGAATCTCTTAACCGAACAATATTGATATCATCTTTTATTCAGTTAAATTTGTAGGAAAAGCAACATCTTCATAAACATCAGTTAGACAACAAGAAAAATTCACACTGGTTAATTCTAATTGTTGATTTCCTCTATAACTATAAAGCTTCCATCTTCCTTGATTATTGCGCCGAAAACAATCAATTCGTTGGCGATTTTGACTAACTAAAACATATTCTTGTAAAGTGTCTAATTCTTGATAATCACTAAATTTATCACCTCTATCTAAGGCTTCTGTAGAAGGTGATAAAACTTCAATAATTAAACTCGGATATCGTTTAAAATATTCAAATTCTGTATCTCTTGAATCGCAAGTTACCATAATATCAGGATAATAGAAAATATCCAGAGATTCAATTCTAGCTTTCATGTCAGCGACGTAAAGCCTAAGTTTTTATAAAAATAAATTACTATAAAAATGTATGAATACCCAAATTAATGCTCCTCATGCTGTTGATTATGAACCTTTAGAATTACAAGGGGAATTAATTGCTATGCAAGAATTAACAATTGAGGAATTATTAACTATTGCTCAAAGTCAAGTTCCTGAAAGTCAACAAGAACTACATTTACAACTTTTAGAAAAAAATCAAAATAATCAATTAAGTGAATCTGATAGATTATTGTTGAAATCGTTGCGGGTGAGTGCTGATTATTTAATGTTAAAAAAAGCTTATGCCTATGCACTTTTAAAGTGGAAAGGTTTTTCTCTTCCAGATTTTGAGCAATTAGTATAATACCAGTGTCATCTATTTCTAAATCTCTTCGTCAACAAGTTATTAATGAGGCGGGTTATAGATGTGAATATTGTCGCACTTCTAGCCGTTTAATAGGTATGCCTTTAGTTATGGATCATATTTTGCCTAGTTCTTTAGAGGGAAATGATGAGCGAGAAAATTTAGCTGCTTGTTGTTATCGTTGTAATGAGTTTAAAGGAGCAAAAATAACTCCTAATGATCCTGTAACTAATGAATCTGTATCTTTGTTTAATCCTCGTCAACAAAGATGGTTAGATCATTTTCAATGGGCAAATGGTGGTACTCATATTATTGGGATAACTGCTATTGGCAGAGGTACGGTTTTAGCTTTAAGATTAAATAATGAAGATGTTGTCCAAGCTAGGGCAATTTGGATTGGTTTAAGTTGGCATCCTCCTAATGATTAATGATGAGTATTTTTGGGGTTTTTATCTCATGCAAAGGCGCAAAAGAAGAGAAGTGTTATAAAATATATACAGGATAAATAGCAGAATAAATCATGAATGCTTACAAGACTTATATCACGATTGAAGACCCGAAGCAGGTAGTTTTATCTGATTTACCTTTTCAAGTTGGACAGCGTGTGGAGATTATTGTTTTAGCTGAAGATAACCCGCAACTTGCAATTAGTAATAAATTGCGGAATTTATTTGATAAAACTCAGGCTATTTCTGGTGTGGAAGAGGTGACAGAGGAGGATATAGCCGCAGAAATTGAAGCTTATCGGCGTGGGGAATGAAAGTTATTATTGATACTAATGTTTTAGTTTCTGCTGTTCTCAAGGGGAGAGAACCAAGGGAAGTTATTCAATTTGTTGTGGATAGTCCTAATTGTGAGTGGGTTGTTTCTGAGGAGATTTTAGCAGAGTATCAGGATGTGTTAAGTCGGAAGAAGTTTAAATTGACAGATGAAGTCAGAAAAGAATGGTTAGAAGTTATAGATTTGGTGACTAAATTAGTTGATGTTCAGGTAACTATAGATTTTGCTAGAGATAGAAAGGATGAAAAGTTTTTAGCTTGTGCTGTCGCAGCAGAGGCGGATTTTTTAATTACTGGAGATGCTGATTTTAATGAAGCACAGAATTTAGTGAATACTACTATTGTTTCTGTGTCTATGTTTAAGCGGTTGGTTTGTGATTTTAGGGGATAATCAGGCGATTAGAAAGATACATAAAAAATTTAACCCTCTGCAAAACCAGTAAACTGCCTAATATGAGGCGCTCTAAAACCTAACACAATATCTGTTTTCGGTACTCCTAACTCTACTAATTGATTAGGAATTCCTTCTTCTGTAAAATCGCGCTGAATCCAAATTTTTCCATCTTTAATATCTACATGAATCATTGTACCATAGGTTCTATTTTCACCTTCCCAACCTATATGAACTACTAGATAGCGATTTCTTTGAATATCAAATATTAACTCGATTTCTGTTCCTTCAGAGCAATGACCTTCTGTATGTGTTGCTAACACTTGTTTTACTAATTCAGGGTAATCTAATTTTTCCATAACATTGGGAACTGGTTTAATTTCTGCAATTGCTTTACCTGCTTCAATGATAATAATAGTTTCTCCTGCTGCTACTTGGTGAAGATAGCTAGTGAGGTTTTTCTGGATTTCATCAATGGTTATGGTTAACATGAGATGATTCTGTAGGAATGTCAATGATAATTAATTTATGATTCATCAGATAATAATTGTTCCAATATTTCTTCTGTAAGTCCTTTAGCTTGAGCATTTTTACCAATTCTATCGAAAACAGTTAGTAAATCTTCCTTTGCTTCGTCTTTTGCATATTTAGAGATAATATCTTTTACTATCTCTTGATAATTTAATCTTTCCATAAGACTATAAAGTTATGAAGCTATTTGATAAATTACAGGTTTATATCTTGGTTCGGGAATGGGTTTACCTTCTATTTTAGCAGCTTCTAACCAAGCAGCTCTAGCTTTCAAACCTTCTTCATGTGCTTCTTCTTCAGTTAAACCAAATCCTGAACAATATTTTAAATCAGAAATATCATCACTATACACTTCATCTTCTTGATTGTAGAAAATATTAATGTGATAGTGTTTCATTATTCATTCTCCATAGTTAAGGAATATTTTTCAATTAATATTCAAAATTGCCGAATTTGATAAGGAATAGCTTTACTATTGCGATTTTGTAAGTTAATAAGTTCGGGGATAGTTGGATGTGTAAAAATGTGATGACTACCGTTGATACGTGATAGGAAAAAACCAAAGTCTTCAACTAATGTCACTAAATCATCCAATTGAAGATTTTTAGATCCTGAAAGAACTTTATCCAGTAATTTACGCTTTTTTGACATTACTTTATTTTATCATTGTTTTACATTAAATTCTATCCTAATCTCATTCATTATTCTTTACCTAGTAATAATTCTTAGGTTGGGTTAAGCAAAGCGCAACCCAACGCAATAACATTATCAAGATGTTGGGTTATGCCTACGGCACGCTACGCGAACGTTCCTCAACCCAACCTACATAACTTGACGAATAGCGAAATATAAGCGGCGTTCAGATTCTAAGTATGAGAGAATGTCGTAATATAAGATATATTGCCCTAAAGCGTTTTCTAGGTCTGTGACGGGAGAAGCACCTATAAAGCTTTTAATTTTAACTGCTATTTTTTTTAAAATTTAAGAATGAGAATTATGAAATAGTATTCAGAAAGGTAAAAATATGAATATTGATTATATAATTATGTAGCTAGTTTATTTGAATACCAATGCAAAATAATCAGGATGAATCTGTTAAGGTTGATGAAATAGCCAACCTTATAGCAAGAGTTAAACCTCTAGAAGTCTATCCTCACGAAGAAGCATTAGCAACAATTCTTATTCAGCAAGCTCTCGATAATGCAAAACTAACTTCTACTGCACCTGGACTATCACTAGCAGCTGCATTTGATTTAATTGTAGCTGCTGAATACTATGGAAAACTCGCTAATAAAGGATGGCTTTACTGTCCAAATGATAATTCTTCTCTTTTGATTTATCCATACACTAATGCTTGTCCAAGATGTATTTTGCAAGGAAGGTTTTCTTTTCATCATGCAAATAAACCCCCATCTGGAACAATTGGCAAATCAACAAGTCGCTTATTGTGTGTATTTTTAAAGCACTTATTTGAAATAAATTCCCAAGATTTAAAAATCTATCATGGTATTGAACCTATTGATGTCATAATTTATGATGAAAAAGAGAATATAGTTTTACTATCCGAAGTAAAGGCTGCTCCACTTACTACTTTACCTTTAGCAGTACCTGTTGAAATACAAACTGAATTGGGAGAGGAAGGTGAATTATTATCTCGTTCACATTCATCTACAGATAATTCTTTTCTTAGTTCATCTAATTTACATATTATTCTTCCTCAATTGGAAGATCAGGTATATAAATACGAACTTATAAATTTAGGAATTAGAGGAGATAATAATTCCTCAGTATGGATATATGAGCAAATGGGAGCAGCTTTTAATAAAGATAAGCAACTGTTTTATCGTTATTTCCAGTTTTGGAGTATTGCTTATTCTGCATATAATAAAGCTGCTAGGGGTAAGGGAAATTTACCAGAATCTGTTTATTGGTTAACCAATGCTTGTGGGCAACCTATTCCTAGACCTGTAAATTGGCCTCAAAGAAAAAGTGGTGAAGGGTATGAATCTATTTCTGATAGTAAATCTAGTGTGGGGATGGATAGAACTGATGATATTAAAAAAGGAATTTATCAAGTTTTAAAAATTGCTGCTTCGGAAAAGCCGAAGCATAGTAAAATAACAGTGAAAACTGCTCTGCTGTCTAATATTCATGCTGTACGGCACTATAATGATTATTTGCTTGAACTTCAAGATATTGTATGGACAATAGATGAAACAAGACAAGCAAAAACAGTCGCCGATTTACCACCAGAAAAAGAAATTTTTAATCTCTTTGATGGTATAATAACCTTTACAGAAAGTCATATAAGAGATGAATGGATTAACCAAAAGTTTAGATTTTAATATTTCCTTGGAGTTGATTTCAAATCACATTGCTAGACGAGTAGGAGTGGATGTCCAAAAAAGAATTAATGCTCTGAAAATAGGCCAAAAAATGCAAGATTTACCTGAAGAACTGTGGCACGAAAGTTTTAAATTCTATGTAAAACATGATCCTAACCGACAAGGTGGACCAAATTTAAGAATGATTCGTCTTGATCCTGAAAAACCTTCATTAACAGTTACAGGTTATATTTTTAATAAGTTTGTTCATCCCTATCAAGATAGATTTATTACTGTACGTGAAGCGGCTCGTTTACAAGGATTACCTGATGATTTAAAGTTGCAGGGAACTTTAACAAGTAGTCAGCTTCAAGTTGGTAATGCTGTTCCAGTTCCACTTGCTAAAGCTGTATTTCAACAATTAGTTAAACAAGCTAATTTATTAGGATTTGAAAATAGTTCTCTCAAAGCACTTAGTTTATTTAGTGGTGCGGGGGGTATGGATCTTGGTGCTGATATAGCAGGGATAAAAACTAAAGTAGCTGTTGATAATTGGGGTGATGCTTGTGCAACTTTAAAGGGTTATTTTGGCGATCGCATTCAAGTTATAGAACAAGATATTTCTCATATTACAGATCCGTTAAGTTTTTGGCAAAATGTTTCTGGTGAAATTAATAAACCTGATATTATATTTGGTGGTCCTCCTTGTCAGGCGTTTAGTCAAGCTGGTAAACAAAGAGGTTTGCAAGATCAAAGTGGTGGTATGATTTATGAGTTTTTAAGGTTTATTGAATGTTTACAACCTGCTTTTTTCGTGATGGAAAATGTTTCTAATTTGAAGGGTTTAGGAGGTGGAATACTGTACGAAGAAATTTGGGGAAATATGATTAATTTAGGTTATAATGTTTCATCTGGTGTTCTTTTAGCGGCTGATTTTGGGACCCCTCAATTAAGAAAGAGATTGTTTTTTATTGGTTGTAGAAAAGATATTGGTAGTATTGATTTACCGTTACCTACTCATAGTCCTAATTTTCAATTATTTGGATTATTACCTTATGTAACTGTAGGAGAGGCATTTGCTAATTTACCAACAGCAGAATTTAGTCGTTGTAGATAATATAAGTGAAACAAAAAAAGGGGATAAGCCCAAAAGCCTATCCCCAAAAAATCAACTAATTAATGACTTACGTTCCAGAAGTCCAAGAATTGATATATTCAATTTGATCTGCTGTCAAACTATCAATGAAAATGCCCATAGCTTGCAACTTCAAACGAGCAATTTCTTCATCAACTTCTCTAGGAATAGAGTGCAAACCAGGAGTTAACTTACCCTTATTCTTCACCAGGTATTCAACAGCTAATGCTTGGTTAGCAAAACTCATATCCATAACTGCGCTGGGGTGTCCTTCAGCAGCAGCCAAATTAATCAAACGTCCTTGTCCGAGTACGACTACGGATTTACCATTTGTCAATTTATACTCTTCAGTGAAAGGACGGACATCCTTGATTTCCTTAGCATTAGCGGCCAAGTATTTCAAATCAAGTTCCAAATCAAAGTGACCAGAGTTACAAACGATCGCACCGTCTTTCATCACATCGAAGTGTTCACCGCGAACGACGTGCTTGTTACCTGTGACAGTAATGAAGATATCACCGTGAGGCGCTGCTTCCGCCATTGGTAGCACGCGGAAACCATCCATAACGGCTTCAATAGCCTTGATGTGGTCAATTTCGGTAACGATGACGTTTGCACCCATCCCACGGGCGCGGAGGGCTGTTCCCTTACCACACCAGCCATAACCGACAACCACAACAGTTTTACCAGCTAACAAAATATTTGTAGCGCGGATAATCCCATCTAAGGTAGATTGACCAGTACCATAGCGGTTATCAAAGAAGTGCTTGGTGTCTGCGTCGTTGACGTTCATCGCGGGGAAGGTGAGAACGCCTTCTTTAAACATGGCGCGTAACCGCACGATACCAGTTGTGGTTTCTTCGGTGCTACCAATTAAATCTGCAATTTGGTGTTGACGATGTTGAACTAATTCTGCTACCACGTCGCTACCGTCATCAACAATGATGTTGGGGCGATGATCTAATGCGATTTGCACGTGGCGGTTATAAGTGGCGGCATCTTCGCCTTTTTGAGCAAATACGGAAATTCCATGATCGGCTACAAGACTTGCAGCTACGTCATCTTGAGTTGATAAGGGGTTACTAGCAATTAAAACTGCATCAGCACCACCAGCTTTAAGAGCGATCGCTAAATGTGCTGTTTCTGTGGTCACGTGGGCGCAAGCAGCAAGGCGTAAACCAGCGAAGGGCTTTTCTTTCTCAAAGCGATCGCGGATTTGCTTCAATACGGGCATTTCTCTTCCAGCCCATTCAATGCGTTGTCTTCCCAAGGGAGCGAGGGCGAGGTCTTTAACCTCGTGCTTTAAGGGAGCAGTTACGGTCATGAAAATTATCCTCTAAAAAATGAAACAGGTTTATAAACCTTTACGTACTTTAACAAGAATTTCTTACAAGTGGCAAATTTTCGCTGTAATTGCCGAATCTGGCAGTATGTAACAGAAAAAAGGCGCGAATTTACCCATCACAATTTTTATGCAAGTTGTCATTTTTTCCCAATCTCTGTTATTAGTATTGAGAACAACTTAACTGTTCATGACTATCAACGTAGTTTATCTATCTCAAGATAGAAATAAGAGGAATTAAAGGCGGATTTTACCAAAGATAGATAATATTGCCCATAAGTTGACAATTACTCGATGAGTACCCAGTGATCAAATTGAGTAACCATTTCTTCATCGTACAAGCTCCTGGATTTATTGATATGGTCAATCCAAAATCCAAAATCCAAAATCTAAAATCTAGAAGGAGGTGTTTTAGTGCGCTTTCAAATTTTGGCGATTGCAGGTTCAATGGTAATATCTATTGCACCTATATTTAAAACTCAAGCCCAGATTCCTTTTTTAGATCACTTACAAACTCCCAAAAGTTTGAGTAATGAAGCAGATACAAAAATGATATCTGGCTGGATTTATTTAGATGGTCGCCGTTTATTCTCGATAGCTGCATCAAAAAATAATTTTAGCCAGAGGTTACAAAACGTTCAGCAAAATCTCCAGGAAATTACCCAAAGTTACCTAGAATCATCAACCGCAGAAGTTAAAGTCACAATTCGTTCATTAAATGGATTACCAGTAATTTATGTCAACGACCAATACCTGATGACCATCACTTATGAAGATGCTGGACAGGTAAACCCGATGACATTGGCTAATCAAGTCAGCGATATTTTGCAAAATAATCTCAAAACAGCAAAACAAGAACGAAAAACCAGATTTTTAGTCCAACAAAGTGCGATCGCATCTGCCAGTATTCTCGCCATGATTTTGCTGAGTTGGAGTATGAAGCATTGGCAAAAGCGGTTAAAAGAAAAAGTTGCCCAATCACTACCATCTTTATCCACATCCCAAGCAATTACCACCCAACTCAATCAACAGCAACATCAACATCTGCAAGAAGTTCAAACAAGATTATTTCAATTAGGACAAGCAGGAATTTGGGGAAGTGGCAGTTTTATTATTCTAGGACTTTTTCCCTTTACGCGATCGCTACAACTAGCAATTCTCACTGTTGCCCAAATTCCTGTTAAATTAGCGATTGTGGCATTAGGAACTTATGTAGCTGTCCGCTTTAGTTATGCGGTAATTGACCATTTTACTTCTACTATTGTTAGTGGTGGGGCGCTACTCACTCCTGAATCTTCCGAACGCTTACAACTGCGAGTATCTACATTCTCTGGCGTAACAAAAAGTATTGCCACAATTATTTGGGTAGGAACTGGTATCTTACTGGCTTTAATATCCTTGGGAATAGATATTATTCCTCTTTTAGCAGGTGCTGGTTTAGTCGGTGTAGCGGTATCCTTAGCATCTCAAAACTTAATTAAAGATGCAATTAACGGCTTCTTAATTATTCTCGAAGACCAGTACGCCTTGGGTGATGTTATTAATGTGGGAACTGTAGGAGGTTTAGTAGAAAATCTCAATCTGCGGATGACTCAAATTAGAGATTCAGAAGGACGTTTAATTACAATTCCCAACAGTGAAATTAAAATTGTCGCTAATCTTTCCAGTCGTTGGTCACGGGCAGATTTAACGATTCCTGTTTCCTACCAAGCAGATGTAACCGAGGCTTTACAGTTAATTGAAAACGTGACTTTGGAAATGAATCAAGAACCACAATGGCAAAAACAAATTATCGAAAAACCTACTGTTTTGGGAGTTGAGAATTTTAGCGATCGCGGGATGATGATTCGGGTTTGGATTAAGACACAACCCCTCAAACAGTGGGAAGTAGCACGAGAATATCGTCGTCGGTTAAAAATTGCCTTAGATAAAGCAGGAATTTCCATTCCCGTACCTCAACAAACAATTTTGATTAATCATCATCAATTGTTGAATTCTTAGAGAATTACCACCAAATACGATTTCCGTCTTCATCGACTCGTGCTTGACGAATCACATCAGAAATTTCTTCTGCATCTTTAACATGGTGGAGGGCTTTTTTCTCTCCATCAGGAGTATCCACTATAAAGTAAGTGGGAACTGTAATATGTTCACCAGTAATATCAGGTACATCTACAGCAACTTGTTGCGCTTTTTCTTCTATTGTTTGTGGTTCGTCAGAGATTCTATCTCCTGGGTTCGCTGTTAAATTCCTTTCTTTAACATTTGGTCTTTCTTTAGAAGAATTATCAGGACTTACTGGTTGATGAATTTGGTTATCTTGATCATTATCAGTCATGGTTCAAAAATCCAATGGTTAGGTTCTATGAATTAGTCGTAGTTCTTGTATCTCTATATCAATCTAGACAATCGAAAATGTAACTAGTTCTTTCGCAAGAGAGAGTTTAAAAATGAAATGTAATCATTCAGCGTATGTTACCCTAGAAAGCTGATGGCTGATAATGAAATTTACTTCTTCAAGACAAACGGCGTATATTTACCACCCAAAGCTTCAACAATAGTGCGGGTGTTAGCTTCCATCATTTTGATATATGTATCACCATTGCTTCCCTTTGCACCAATAGAATCAGAATAAAGTTGATTTTTAGCCAGTTTTACCCCTGCATCTTCAGCAACAGTTGTAATTAAAGCCGGATTAATCGTAGTTTCCGCAAAAATAGCAGGTACACCCATTTTCTTAACTGCATCTACTAATTTACTTACCGTTTGGGCGCTTGGTTGTTCTTCAGTGCTAATCCCAATCAAAGTTCCCGCAATTTCCAGCCCATAAGTATTGCCATAATATTGAAAAGCATCATGGGTAGTAATCAGTTTTCGTTTTTCTGGTGGAATCGTTTGAATTTGTTGCTTAATCCAGCTATTCAATTGTTGTAATTCTTCAGTCAGTTCATCTGCTTGTTGAGTAAATTTTGCTTTGTCTTCTGGTGATAACTCAATCAATGCTTCTTTAATGGCCTGTACCATAGAGATAACATTTTCCACACTCCCCCAAACGTGAGGATCGGGGACAATTTCCCCTTTGCTTTTTTCTAACTTTAAAGGTTTGACAACTTCCCCCACTGCTAACTTCTTCGCTTTTCCACCAGCAGCATTCATTAACTTAATAATTCCCGGTTCCAAGTTATAACCGTTATATAAAATTAAATCTGCTGTTTCCAAAACTCGACTATCTCCAGGTACTGGTTCATAAACATGAGGATCTGCACCAGGCTTCAGGATACCAGTGACATTAACTTCATCTCCAGCCACCTCCTCGGCTAAATCAGCAATTATAGTGCTAGTTGCTACAACCTTTGGCTTACCATTTTTCGGTGCTTGAGACTCTGACGGAGTACAACCGAATAACACCAAAGGTAACAACATTCCCAGACAAAACTGATACCAGTTTAGATTTGGGATTTTAGATTTGGGATTGATACCGTTTCTTTGTGAGGCTGCGCCGAATTTTGTAACCTGGTCTTTTCCTCCTCTGTGTTCTCTGTGTCTCTGTGGTTCGTTCCTTTCTAAATTTGGCGCATCTTTATACAGAATTGGTATGAAAATCTCAGGAATTAGGCAAAATATCTCTGAAACCTTCTTACCGTTGTATCCTTTGCGGTTCATTCCTTCATAACTTGTGCGTAAGTCCTGAATCTCCTTCTTTGTCAGACTGATACACAACCGTAGACTGTTACCCTTAATTCCATGTATTAGTTTCATTTATCTCGCAGATTAATTCTAATTATAGATTTTTTCATATTTCTCTCATTTTTATAGTAAGCTCAAAGAATGATTATTTAACTACGGTTATGCAAAATATTTCTTTTTACCAAAAATTTAGCCCCTTACGGAGACAAGTAGAACAGACACCTACACAAGCCAGAAAATCTACTGATATGAATTCCACTACACCCATTAACATCTCCCATTTAGGAGTACACTACCGCACCCAGGAAGCATTGCGGGATGTTAACTGCATTATTAAACCAGGAAAACTGACAGGGATTTTTGGCCCCAATGGTGCTGGTAAAAGTACCCTAATGAAAGCCATCCTCGGATTAGTGCCTATCAGCAGAGGTCAAGTTTTATACAAAAACAAACCTTTAATGCAGCAACTAGACCAAGTAGCTTATGTACCCCAACGTAGTCAAATTGACTGGAACTATCCAGCCACAGTATGGGATGTAGTGATGATGGGGCGTGTAAAAAAAACAGGGTGGTTGCGTAGTTTTTCCACAGTTAGCCGCCAAGTAGCCAAAGAAGCCTTAGAAAGAGTAGGGATGAAAGAATTTTACAACCGTCCCATTGGTGAACTTTCTGGAGGACAACAACAACGAGTATTTTTAGCCCGTGCTTTAACCCAACAAGCAGAAATCTTGTGTTTTGACGAACCATTTGTAGGAATAGATCAAAAAACCCAAACCATAATTTTTGATATTTTCCACGAACTAACAACAGAGAACAAAATCGTCCTCGTAGTTAATCATGACTTAGGAGAATCCATTGCCCATTTTGATGATTTAATCTTACTAAATTGCGACTTAATCGCCACAGGTTCACGCCAACAAGTCCTCACAGAAGAAAACCTCAATCTTGCTTACAGCGGAAAAGTAATGTACTTCTCCGATGCAGCATAATAATTATCTTCCTCTCTTCCTTTCTTCTTCTTACTCTCCTCCTTCGTGTACTTCGTGCCTTCGTGGTTCATTTTCATTCATGCTTAACACACTAATAGAACCGTTGCAATATGGCTTCATGCAACGTTCCTTAATCATCGCTATTTTAGTAGGCTTATTGTGTGCGGTAGTTGGTAGCTACCTGATGGTACAACGCCTAGCATTACTAGGAGATGCTATTAGCCATTCCGTATTACCAGGATTAGCGATCGCCTTCATGATTGGTGCTAATATTTTTGTCGGGGCATTTATCGCCGGGATTTTAAGTACAATGGCTATAGCATTTATTAAAACCCGTTCCCCCATCAAAGAAGATGCAGCAATGGGAATAGTATTTTCAGCCTTTTTTGCCCTTGGTGTCACCCTGATTACTGTCATTCAAAAAAGTAATAAAATCGATCTCAATCACTTTCTGTTTGGTAACATTCTTGGTGTAACTGTTGATGAAGTGCGAGACACAACCATCATTGCCGCAATTGTATTAATAGTTGTTTTTTTACTATACAAAGAACTTTTATTTTACACCTTTGATCCATTAGGCGCACAAGCCGCAGGTTTACCAATCAATCGCCTCAACTTTGGGTTAATGTTGTTAATTGCATTAACAATAGTTGCCAGTATGAAAGCTGTAGGCGTAATTTTGGTCTTATCACTTTTAATTACCCCTGGTGCAACAGCTTATTTATTAGTCAAACGCTTGCATGAAGTAATGATTTTAGGTGCAGTAATTGGGGTGATTTCTAGTATTAGCGGAATGTATCTCAGTTATTTTTATAATTTACCTTCTGGTCCAGCAATTGTATTAGTAGTGTCTGGTTTATTTATATTAGCTTTGTTGTTTAGTCCTCGACATGGAATTTTTGCATCTCATCAAATCAAGAATAGGGAAAGGGTCAAAGGGTAATTGGTGATGCAATTTTGGATTTTGGATTTTGGATTTTGGATTATTTTGAGTAACTGCAATCTAAAATCTAAAATTTTCTTCCCCATTCCCTATTCCCTATTCCTTGTCCCCTATTCCCTTTTAAATGTCACAACTTAACTCACCTGCTTTTTGACTAAAGCGGCGGTTTTCTCGATAATCTACACGACAATCTATGACCGCAGGGACATCTTGAATTAGTGCTTCTTTGAGGACAGGAATTAAATCCGTTGCTGATTCAACTCGATAACCTTTTAATCCCATACTTTCCGCTAATTTGACAAAATCAGGATTACCGAAATGCACAAAAGATGAATTACCTTTACCAAATTGATTTTCTTGTTTCCACTCAATTAAACCATAGCCACCATCATTAAAAATTAAAGTGACAAAAGGTGTACCCACACGCAAAGCGGTTTCTAATTCTTGACAATTCATCATAAAGCCACCATCGCCGGTCGCTGCCACAACTTTACGATCTGGATTAACAAGTTTAGCAGCTAAAGCACCAGGAATCGCAATTCCCATTGCTGCAAAACCATTAGAAATAATGCAAGTATTAGGACTATGACAATGATAGTGTCTAGCAATCCACATTTTATGTGCGCCGACATCAGAAATGACAATATCATCTGGACCCATCACTTGCCGCAAATCATAAATCAATTTTTGTGGTTTAATCGGAAAGGCATCATCATTCGCATATTGTTCGTAATCAGCGCGAATATTAGAACGTAAACTAATCGCGTAAGGATTGGGTTTACCTTGTCTGTCTGCTAATTTTAAAATTTCATTAACGGAATCAGAAATATCTCCCACAACTTCCACTTTGGGAATGTAACTGCTATCAATTTCTGCTGAAGAGGCGGCAATATGCACAATAGGAATCTTACCATGAGGATTCCATTTTTTGGGAGAAAATTCGATTAAATCATAACCAATGGCAATGACTAAATCGGTATTATCAAAACCACAAGTAATAAAATCTCTTTGTTGTAATCCCACAGACCAAAGTGCTAAAGGATGAGTGTAGGGAATTACGCCCTTACCCATAAAAGTATTAGCAACAGGAATATTCATTTGGGTAGCAAATTGCGTCACTGCATCACTACCTTGGGCGCGAATTGCCCCGTTACCAACTAAAATGATAGGGTTAACTGCTTGAGAAATGGCAGCCGCAGCGGCGCGAATACTAGCAAATGAAGCATAGGTTTTTTCACTATTACCCTTATGTAAAGGTTTCCCTTCTACGGGCATAGCGGCAATATTTTCGGGTAAATCTATGTGAACTGCACCGGGTTTTTCAGTTTGCGATCGCTTGAAGGCTTTCCTAACTACTTCTGGTGTAATACTCGGTCTAACTATCTGTTTATTCCACTTTGTTACCGGGGCAAACATCGCCACCAAATCTAAATATTGATGGGATTCAATATGCATTCTATCTGTTCCCACCTGTCCAGTAATTGCTACTAAAGGCGCACCATCTAAGTTAGCATCAGCCACCCCAGTCATTAAATTAGTAGCACCAGGTCCAAGAGTAGAAAGACAAACTCCCGCTTTACCAGTTAACCTGCCATAAACATCCGCCATAAAAGCCGCACCCTGTTCATGACGAGTGGTAATAAATTGAATGGAGGATTTTTTTAAAGCTTCTAAAACGTGCAAATTTTCTTCACCAGGAAGTCCAAAAACATATTGCACTCCTTCATTTTCCAAACACTGTACCAATAATTCAGCCGTATTCATTTTATGTCCTCAAAAGTAAGAATAAGGGTGTAGGGGTGTAGGGGTGTAGGGGTGTAGG
>NZ_LUFH02000042.1 GCF_001586785.1 Sphaerospermopsis aphanizomenoides BCCUSP55 | reverse complement strand
CGATTTTTCCACTCCTAGTTTTAAAAACCTTGCACCTATTTTCTTTTTTATCAGCCTGAATCCCTTAATTTATCATGGTTTTGCATTTATATGGCTTACGCCACGCTCCGCTATCAGCATCCCCTAAGTAGGAAAAGGTTATAGATTAGACAGCACATCTTTTGCAGCGGCTAAAGTCTGTTCAATATCTTCATCTGTGTGAGCTAAAGAAGTAAAACCAGCCTCAAACTGAGAAGGTGCTAAGTAAATACCACGTTCTAACATCCCACGATGGAATCTGCCAAACTTAGCTGTATCAGACTTTTTCGCATCTTCATAGTTATGAACTGGCCCATTTGTAAAGAACAAACCAAACATGGCGCTGATACTACCACCACAAGCTGCATGACCTGTTTCTTTAGCAACTTTTAGTAACCCATCGGCCAGTTTTTTGGTAATCCGTTCTAGATAATCATAAGTACCGGGTTTTTGTAGTAATTCCAGTGTTTTGATTCCCGCAGTCATAGCTAGGGGATTACCAGAAAGAGTTCCAGCTTGATACACAGGGCCTGCGGGAGCAATCATTGACATGATATCGCGGCGACCACCATAAGCGCCTACGGGTAAACCACCACCGATGACTTTGCCCATTGTGGTTAAATCAGGAGTGATACCAAATTTTTCTTGAGCGCCACCGTAAGCAATACGGAAGCCAGTCATCACTTCATCAAATACTAATAAAGCTCCATGTTCCTGAGTAAGTTCCCGCAAACCTTCTAAGAAACCAGCATCGGGAGTAATAAAGCCAGCATTACCAACCACTGGTTCAAGAATTACACCAGCTATTTCGTCTCGGTTTTCTTCAAACAAAGCTTTGACAGCTTCTAGGTCATTAAAAGGTGCCGTTAAAGTGCTGCTAGTAGCGGCTTTGGGTACTCCTGGGGAGTCGGGTAAACCAAGGGTAGCTACACCAGAACCCGCTTTCACCAGGAACATATCAGCGTGACCGTGATAGCAGCCTTCAAACTTGATGATTTTCTCTCGGTTGGTGAAAGCTCGCATTAACCGGAGTACGGCCATACAAGCTTCAGTACCAGAATTGACAAATCTCACCATTTCGATGCTAGGAACAGCATCTATCACCATTTCTGCTAAGACATTTTCTAGTACAGAGGGAGCGCCAAAGCTAGTACCTTTTTCTAAAGCTTCATGAAGGGCAGTGATTACTTCTGGATGGGCATGACCGCAAATAGCAGGACCCCAAGTACCAACATAGTCAATGTATTTGTTGCCATCTACATCCCAAATATATGCTCCGTTAACGCGGTCAAATACGATAGGTTGTCCACCAACAGATTTAAAAGCGCGAACTGGAGAACTAACTCCTCCTGGCATCAGATTTTGAGCAGCAGCAAAGATTTCTTGTGATTTTGTGGTTTTAATTGTCGTGTTTACCAAGGTGATCTCCTATAAGTGGTGATTAAATTGAGCTTCTCTCTTAGGATAGGACTAAATAATGCTGAAAATTTCTATGCTCATAGAATTCGGTCAATCGGATACAAGGTGTAGGGTTCAGAGTGTAGGGAAGAAGATTTTATGCTGTAACTCCTGATGGGAGAGCGTGACATAATCCATAATTCTGAGATAAATTGCCCAAAATATGAACTCTGTTGTATTCGGAATGATATCTTGAATCCATTAATCATTCTTAACTAGAGCAAATTAGCTAATATGTCTTCTCCTGAACTGCAATACCTTCGGTCAGCTTCGCTAACGCTCCAATCTGCCATACCTGTTGACAAAATCCGTTACGATGACAAGGGTTTAGTTGCGGCTATTGTCCAAGATTATCTAGATGGTACCGTCTTGATGATGGCCTGGATGAATCAAGAGTCTTTACAAAAGACCCTGGAAACAGGAGAAACTTGGTTTTGGAGTCGTTCCCGTCAGGAGTTATGGCATAAAGGTGCTACATCTGGACATATCCAAAAGGTGCAGAATATCCGTTATGACTGTGATAGTGATGCTCTATTAGTCACTGTGGAGCAGTTGGGAGATATTGCTTGTCACACAGGAGAACGTAGTTGTTTTCACCAAGTTGAGGGGAAAATCGTCCCGCCACCAGCGGATATGTTATCCCAACTTTTCCAAGTGATATGCGATCGCCGTGATCATCCCAATGAAAATTCCTATACCTGTAAGTTGTTGGCTGGCGGTGATAATAAAATTTTGAAAAAGATAGGTGAGGAAAGCGCCGAGGTCGTGATGGCGTTTAAAGATAATGAAGCTGATGCGATCGCGGGTGAAGTTGCGGATCTGTTTTATCATACCCTGGTCGCCCTGGCTCATCATCAAGTTGATTTAAAAGCTGTTTATCGGAAATTACAAGAACGCCGGAAGTAGGTGGGGTGATATCAAGTCAAAAGTCAAAAGTCAAAAGTCAAAAGTCAAAATTAATAATTCCTGACTTCTGACTCCTGACTCCTAAAAAGTAAAAGTCGTCCTTAGTACCCCTACCAGTGTGGTGTCGTTGTTGCTATTCCCTTCAGGGTTAAACAGGACAAACGCACCAGGAGTAATGCTCACATTGTCATTGACACGAAAACGGTAATAACCTTCCAAATGGTAAGGAGTTGCTCTATCTACACCAGTAGCCGCAAGTTGGGCTGATCCACCAGCATCAGTACGATAAAGAGGTTGTCCAAAAAGTAACCCTGCCGAACTACCTTTTTGCAGCAGGTCATTAAAATGCAAGCCTACCATCCAACTGGTGAAAGTGGAAGAAGCATCTACACTATTGGAAGAGTCATCAACAAAGATAGCTGCACCATAACCAGATAAAGCAACTTTTGGAGAAAAGCGCCAGGTTAGGGTTCCACCAAAGGAATTGAGTTTTACAGGTGTTTCCAAATTCAGACCAGATGAAGAATCACCAGTTAAAGCATTAGTATCACTACTGGTTAAACCTGTACCTAAAATATTGATCTGGTGGTAACTATTGGCGTAGTTTAATCCCACATCTATAGATTTGGTGGGTTTAAATGTCAATTGGGCTGCAACTACGCTACTACCATTAAATACACCTGCACCTAAAGGTGTTCCAGGAAAACCTTGGTTTTCAGGTAAGTTAGCATTCACACTACCATACAAAGCTCGCAAATCTAAGCTGGGGGAAAAACTATAAATAAAACCCGCCGCTGAAGCTAAACCAGAACCGGAAGTACCACCAGAAACGCGCAGAACAGGATTTAAATTACCAAAACGGGAAATAGATTCTTGTCCTTCTCCATAGAAGGGTGTAATCGCAGGAAAAGCATCAGAAACTTCCGCCGCAGTCCCCGCAAACAAGGTTAATTTTTTGGCTACAGGGAAGATATACAGCAGTTTATAAAGCTCTAGTGAGTTTGCACCAACCCCACCTAAAGTTTTTACGTCAAGTCCAGGAAATTGGGGTTCAAAGCTAGTCCGCGCACTACTAGCACTTAATCCAGTTGTATCTGACAATCCCAGACTACCCTGGAGGCTACTACTACCACCCTGGAAATTATAAGCTTGTAACCCGGTGATCAGTAAGTCTTTACCTGTAAAACTGGTGGTGAGGTTTAAGCGAACTCGGTTAGTGAGAATGATATTAGGATTATCCTGATCAGGATCGCCGCCTGTGGCACCAATAGCCGCGATGATGGCTTCACCACTTAATTTGGTTGTGGTAGAAAATCTATTGGCTTCTAATTCTGCTGTACGTGCTTCTAATGCATCTACTCTACCTCTGAGGGTTGCCAGTTCGGCTGAAAATTCTTCTTGCAGTTTTTGTAGGGTAGCTAGGTCTTTTTTTGTTAATGAATCTCCTGTCGCGGTAGCAATTAATTCGTTAACTCTGTCTAAACAAGCATTTAAACCAGCAGCAAATTCATAGCGAGTCATGGCACGGTTGCCACGAAAAGTACCGTTGGGATAACCTGCAATACATCCATATCTCTCTACTAAAGATTGTAAAGCTTGAAAAGCCCAATCTTTTGGTTGTACGTCTGACAGTTGTGATACGGATGTTACTTGTTCTATCTCATCTGACGTTAAGGCTGGGGATGTTGATAAATCTGTACTTGGTTGTTTGTGAGTATCTGTTGGATTGATAGTAGCTGCTTTATTTAGCTCTGGGCTATCAACAGCCATTGCTTGTACAGGGTAAAATCCAGAGAGTAAGCAAATTAAACCTACTCCACCAGAATTTAGTATATTTACTTTCATGGTGACTGCTCACAGCTAAATTTTTATTGCATATTTCGTTTCCAGAGCTAGTATGGCTCTAGTTTTGCCACAATCAGAAATTAATGCTTAAAGTAAATCTTATGGCACAGTGGTAATTACAGGTTAAAAAGTTGTGATTAATATATTGAGGGGTGAGATTAAATACTACTTATATAAAAATTTGATACAAAGCAATTGTTAAGAATTTTTATACCTGTTTTTAAACATATAATATTAAGTTTTAGTAAATCCAAAGTGATATTAATACAACAAGGGCTAGTAACTGTTTTTGGATTCTAGCCTTCACTGAAAACTTTTCCTTTGAAAACCCAATTCTCATAACCTTTTAGAGCTTGATGTTGCACAACATTGTGAGCAAACCTTGATATTTTTGTAATTCTTATCATTAGCTGCTGTTATCCTCATTCATTCCACAGAGTTTCCACATAAAATTGACCAGTTTTCCACAGATGCGCTACGAATTCATAAACTCTTGGTGACTTACTGGGGATTTTATTGTTTTATGACAGTGAAACATCAGTGACTGAGATTTTATTGAATTTTGTAACAAAAATCTGGCTACAACCCTGATTGTTTCGTCAGTATTTATTCTTTAGCTACTAGTTTTTAACATTTCGCAGCATTGACAAACCCACCCCCTCTTAGCGCACAATGATTCGGCTTGGTTTTTTAGTCTATTCTCTCGTTAGTATCAAGTTTGTAGATTTACATCAGATGCAAGCGTGAATTATCAGGCTAAATACAAGCAAGATCTCCTGATGGACTTTATAGAAGGAAAATCTTATGAACACAAAAGTAAGTATCTTTACTGAGATTCCTGATACCCTCAACGAATCCCTAAAAAACTACCTAGAAACCCATCCTGATTGGGATCAAAACCGAGTATTGACTGCGGCGCTATCATTGTTTCTGCTTCAAAATGGAGATAGTGATCGCTGTGCTGCTCGGATCTATCTAGAAACTTTATTTCATCAGTGCTAAATAACACTACTTACAGTATCTATGTGCTGGCGGGGTTTCTACTGTGGTAGAAACTGCCATCAAGTAGCATTGATCCTCTTACTAAAGTGAAAGCTAACCATAAAGTCTCCACTGGGCAAGTCCATACTCTAAATAGGGCTTGCTGAATAAAGGTAAAACCTAGATGAATAAAGATTTTCAAGGGTTGAAAGTGGGAAAAAAGTACAAGGCTTTTACTGTCTAGGTTTTATCATCTGTTGATGTCCTAATCACCTTGCCCGTTGCTATATGTAAAGTTTTGTAACGGAAAAGGGTAAAGGTTTTTCCCTTTATCCCTTAACCGACAAGTATTAAGTTATCCCCGCTAAAAAATTGCCTAGGGGGGATCTCGATACAACAGTATACTCGTGTATTCATCCTCTAGGATCAAGTACCTAAAAGCAGGTAGACATATCATCTGAAATATTTGTTTGGCAGAAATTAAAAACACTTTTTGATTAGGATTTAACTTCTTGTTGAGGATGAGTAGGACATTCAAATTTATAACCTACACCACGTACAGTCTGGATTAACGCTGGCTGACCAGCATCAATCTCAATCTTCTTGCGAATTTGACCGATGTGAACATCAACAACCCTCTGGTCTCCTACATATTCATAGTCCCAGACTTCCTGGATCAACTCTGCTCGCCGCCACACTCGACCTGGGTGACTAGCTAAAAAATGCAACAAATCAAATTCTAGAGCTGTTAACGGTATTGGTTGGTTATCAAGCGACACTTCCCTCCGTACTGGGTCAATCATCAGTTTTTCAAAAATAAGGCGTTTTTGTTCTGCTGTCGTTACAACTCTCTGTCGCCTCAAAATTGCGGCTACTCTGACTTCTAACTCTCCCAGACCAAATGGTTTAGTGAGATAATCATCAGCACCTTTAGAAAAACCTCGAATTTTATCGGATTCATCTGTTCGGCTAGTCAACATAAGTACAAAAACACCATTACGACTTTGCATTTCTTGACATAGATTGAATCCGATAGCATCCGGCAAATTTATATCTAGAATTACCAAGTCAGGATTAAATTGCTCAAATAGAGCTAAAGCGGTTTTACCATCTTCCGCAGCTTCCACTTGATAGTTCTGTTTGATCAAAAAGCGTTGGATTAAATTCCGAACTGCGGGGTCGTCATCAACTACAAGAATCTTGGCAGGAGCCATGACCATCACTTTACACAAAAATTCATAGGATTAACAGGGTGATTGCGTAAAAACGCAATTCTCACATTGGCATTTATTAAGAATCTACAAGGGCCAGTTACAAGTATCCTGATTATTCAAATAAACTGTAATCAGAATAAAGAAAGATTTAGGCATCAATTTCCTGGTAATCAGGTCTGCACTTCAGTATATCTACTAAATGGTTGTTCTGACACTATCTGGCAACCTATTCCACTCATAATATTGTGTGAAGCCAAATATTGATAGTAGCCAGAGCCTTAACGAAGGCAGAGGGCAGGAGGCAGAGGGCAGGAGGCAGAGGGCAGAAGGCAGTTTTTGTAACGGGGATTTGTACACCGCGCCAAAAACTTTTCGCCTTAAACTGCGTTAACGTAGCGGGATGAAGTCCGGTTTTTGACCTGATTGTTTCGATAAATAAACCGGAATTACGCACGCAAGTTATCTGTGATAGCACAACGTGACGTAAGCCATGGACTGTGTGTAAGGGTATAGGGGTGTAGGGGTTTTCCTCTTCTCAACCTTGATTTTTCTATCACTTTACCCCTTTGTCCCAACCTTTAAGTTTTCGTTTTTTTGCGTAACTCCTAACACCTGTAAATCCCAAATTTTTTTTAGGTTTCAATGTCTTTTAAGCTGGTGATGAAATCCGTGTGGGGGATTTATCCCACAGCGACTGATGGTGTTATACTATTTGTAACAGGAAAGGTAATCAACCTGTATCAAAACCCAACTGCCTAAGGGCAATCTGTACCTTGACAATTGAATCTATGCGGTTCTACTGCATTGTTCTAGTTTCCTCCTAGCAGTAGGTAAAAGATTCATAGGAGCTAGACAACTCAGAATTTTGAAACAAAAACGTTTCAGTTAAACAGGAATTGCTCCAAATGCAACTACCGGAGGGCATCCGGAAAGTTAACGCTTGGGGAGAGTCCCACCTCTGGACTAGATAATGCAAGGATTCTAGTTCAAGTGGTCTCGTTGAACCAAGAATCCCCGTCTCTTGAGAGCAGGGAGTGTCAATCACAAAGACTACCGCTTAGTAAGGCTGAAGTTACAAACTGCCATGAGCGATCACAATCCCTACGATAAACTTGGGGTATCAGAAGATGCTAGCTTCGATGAAATTCAGGATGCTCGCAATCGCCTCTTAGAGCAACATGGTGGTGATGGCAAGGTTATGGAATTGATTGAAGCAGCTTATGATGCGATTCTAATGGAACGCTTACGGATGCGCCAAGAAGGAAAAATTAAAGTTCCTGAGCGTATTCGCTTTCCAGAAATGCGAGTTCAACCTCCTCAGCAAGAAAATCCTGCGGCTTATCAACATTCACCTGATTGGCTGCAAAGAATGTTAGATAAACCAAGTTTACCCGATGTACTATTGCCAGGAGCTTGGTATTTGGGTCTAAGTGCTATTACTCTATTTTACCCTGCTGCGGGCGATCAAATTTTACAGTTAGCATTGGTGATAGGCGTGGGAGTTAGTATTTATTTTCTGAATCGTAAGGAAAATAAATTTGGGCGATCTGTGTTGTTCACACTGACTGGTCTAATTATAGGTTTAATAGTCGGGGGATTAACAGCTACCTGGGTATTACAGCAAATGCCGTTTATTCATATCACATCAAATCAGTTTTCTACAGTTTTAACGTTTATCTTGATGTGGTTAATTAGCAGTTTTTTGTGTTAGAGCTAAGATTCTGAGGCTAAGTTTTTATTTAACCCAGAAAATGTCAGACAGAAGAAATTAAACATCATGACTAAGCTTTATAAAACAGGTAATGGTAAACTGATTCACACTAATGTGAATGGTAGTTTGAATATTTTAAGAAAAGTAGTCCCGACAGCGTTTAGTCTAGGGATAAGGGGCGTTGTAGTGCTTCCTATGCCTATGGCTCCTGCGTCGCCACGCAAGCTATCGGCACGGCTTCGCCGAACGGAGGAGCTTCGCTAACGCCCTGTCGGGGTTATTCCCAGTAAACAAATAGCATGAGATATTTGTCTATGCTTTTTGGAACTATAATGAGTAATTCTCCTGATACTGTGCATTCAAATCTCAAATCAAGTTTGTTTTGATAGAGTTGGAAAAATTTTTCATCTGTTAATTTGATGTTTAATTTTAAGTCAACAAGTCCCAACTTACATAACAGAGAATAGGTTGAATTTTAACAGATAATCTAGAGTTAAATATTATTTTTATCTACATATTCTCTCACTTCACTTTTTCACCTGGGATGACCCCAAACTTGTAGACTGTTCATAGACCTTCTTCAAAGTATTTACATCTCGTGTGGAAATAGAAGCAGGTTTGCGAACTTGGGAAAAATAAAGTGCATCTGTTGGTAGTGGACTGTGTCCCCAAATTCCTAAAGCATGACCGAGTTCATGACGTGCTGCTGCTTGCACATATTCCCCGGTTTGACTGGGACTTAACAGGATAGTAAAACGGTGAGATAAAACATTATTTTGATTGTATAACTCATAGGTTGTTAACGCAGAACGCGCACGAGGAATTTTACTAGCAGTTTCTATTTGTAAAGGTGGGGCTTTGCGGAAAATTCTAATATCAGCAACTGCCGAATTTTCTACTACTTCTAAAGGTAAATAAGTATTCCATTCTTGAACAGCTTGTAAAACACTATTAACCCATATTTGCGATTGTTTTTTATTTATTTCTGTGGGGGTTTCTATCTTTACTTTCACTGGAAAAAGCGACCAAATTAAATAACCAACTTTGGTAGATTGGATGTTATCAAAGTAATCACCACTATTGGTTTTATCTTGCCAATTTTTCAAGCTAGGTGGTAAAGGATAGGATTTTTGGGAAATAGGTAGAGAAATAGATAATTGAAAGTTTCTTTCCTGTTCCCTAAAAACAGCATTAACTGAAAAGTTAGTCAAAGTGACTAACAGTCCTGTACTCATAAATAAAGTCAGGACTGCTAGTAATTTCCACCCAATTAATCTGTTATTTCGAGTTTTGTATCTGGGCTTTTGGGATATTTTTCCCATTTTTACTTATTTGGGTAGCCAGTTAGCACTTAAAACTACTGTTAAACCGAGGAAAATTACTACTAACGCCCAAGTTACGCGATTTAGTGTATTTTCTGCGCTTTTGGTGCTACTAAATAGTTGAGCTTGTCCACCAATAGCACCAATACCATCACCTTTAGGGCTATGTAGTAAAACCAGTACAATTAAACCTAAAGCAGAAAAAGCCCAAATTCCTTGTACGATGCTAGTAACAGTCATACGCAATTAAAATTTCCGAAAGATGATATTGAATATTATTTAACCTAACACGGTTAATTAAAAATTTCTCTTCTTCCTCTCTTCCTTCGTGTCCTTCTTGCCTTCGTGGTTCATTCACTCTATCTCGAAGAAAACAGTTAACTATAGAAAGTTAACTGTTAACTCGAATATATTTTACAAACCTACTTGTGCAGGGGTACGAGTCAGTTGTAAATCATATTCTGCGGCTCTGAGGAGCGATCGCCCTGTCATTTCTGGAGGCTGAGGAAGTCGTAAAATATCCAGAATAGTGGGAGCAATGTCGGCTAACTTGCCATTATTTCGCAAATCCACATTTGTACCATATCCAGGTATTTTCACTTTTTCCCCTTCTACCAAGATGAAGGGAACAGGGTTAGTAGTATGGGCTGTCCAAGGATTACCGTCCTCATCTAGCATATACTCAGCATTACCGTGATCTGCTGTAATCAGCATTGTGCCGCCAATTTTGCCCACACTTTCTACAAGTCGGCCTAAACATCGATCAACGGTTTCAATAGCCGTGACTGTGGCTTCTACTTGTCCCGTATGCCCTACCATGTCAGGGTTAGCATAATTCATGACCACAAGGGAGTAGATGCCCTTTTCAATTGCAGCGATCGCCACATCTGTCACCGCTTTGGCTGACATTGCTGGTTCTTTGTCGTAGGTAGCGACCATTGGACTGCTGACAAGTTCCCGGTCTTCACCCTCACAAGGTTCTTCTAGTCCCCCATTAAAGAAATAGGTGACGTGAGCATATTTTTCAGTTTCCGCAGTCCGAAACTGTTTAAGACCATGATTAGCAATAACTTCACCCAGAATATTTGTCAAGTTCTGGGGAGTAAAGGCTACAGATACGGGTAACTCTGGGTCGTACTGAGTAAATGTCACAAAAGACAGAGGAGTAATTTGCCCTCTTGCAAAACCCTGAAAATCGGGACTAACAAAAGCTTGAGTTAATTGTCTGGCGCGGTCGGGGCGGAAATTGAAAAATATCACCCCATCTCCAGGTGCAACTGCGCCAGGAGCAATTCTAACAGGAAGAATAAACTCGTCGGTTACGCCTTCAGAATAGGATGCTTGCAACACTTCTAGCGCCGTAAGTCCATTACCAGCACCATCTTGTGTCATTACATCGTAGGCACGTTGGACTCGATCCCAACGGCGATCGCGGTCCATTGCATAATAACGACCGCTAACAGTCACTATCTGCCCTATTTCCTCGCGGTCTATATAATCTTGCAGTTGTTGGATGGCTTTAATGCCATCAGTTGGTGGTGTGTCACGCCCATCTGTAATAGCGTGAATACATACTTGTGAAAGCTGCTGTGACTTGGCTAAGTCAAGTAATCCAAACAGATGGGTAATATGTGAATGTACCCCTCCGTCAGAACAAAGCCCGACTAGATGTAACTTGCCATTTCGAGAGCGAACTTCCTGGCAAATTTTGACAAGTGCTGGGTTAGCGGCTAGAGAACCGTCTTCAACCGCATCCGAGATGCGTACCAGTTCTTGGGGAACCACACGCCCAGCGCCAATATTCAAATGACCAACTTCCGAGTTGCCCATTTGACCTTCTGGCAACCCTACGGCTTTTCCTGAAGTGCGGATGAGGGTGTGGGGATATGCTGTCCATAAACTGTCCATAATTGGCGTTTTAGCAGCAGCGATCGCGTTTCCGCGCTTGTCCTCACAGTAGCCCCATCCATCTAAAATGACTAGCACCACAGGAGCAACAGGTGCTTTGGTCATAGTAAAATTGCCCTTTACTTTTTGTAATAACCGAATGATACCACTACTAACCGCTAGTTGAAGAAAGAAGTTGAAGAAGAGAGGAGTATGGCTTCGCCACGCTATGCTTACGGCACACTACGTGAACGCTATCAGGAGTTCAGGGTAGAGAAATTGAGAAAATTGTTATTAATATTTAAGGAAGATATAGGAATCTGGCTTGATATCTGAAATTATCTATGTAGGCAGGCAAGAGGCACTCATGCAAGAGGCAAAAGGGTTTCAGAGAATTTAGGTATACGGAGTTTTTTTCAAAAATCAAATATGAGTCCTATAGCTGGTTTTTTTGTGTTTGGGTTTCCAAAAAACGAGCGTAGCAATATTGATCAGGATGAAAAAGAAGCCTTGAAAAAACTGTCATCAGAACTGCTGTCTTTAACAGCAGAGGCTATTGAAACAGCAAAATTGAAAGATGAATTAATAGAGGTAATCAGTAATCTTTCCCAACTTGCAATTAACTGCAAAACAAATATTTGCGTCCGGGGGTGTTGTAACCTAAATATAGAAAACAAATTGATCAAATTTTTAACTTTATAGATTCAATATTTGTTGTACTGTTAAATCCAATTCAGGAAAAGTCTTAGAAACAATTTTTTGATTATTTATAAATTCTACAACATCATAAAATCCTTCATCTAATAATAATATAGAAACTTTAGAATTAATCGGATCTACAATCCAATATTCTGGAATTTCTCGATTAGCATACTCTGTTCTTTTACGACGATAATCAGTATTTATAGAACCTTCGCTGACAATTTCTACTACTAATAATGGAGCAGTTTCTAAAACCGCAGGAGCATCAGGAGAATTTTGTCGCCATTCTTCACCGTTGATTATAGAAATATCTGGAATACGTGACTTGTTAAAAGTCGTTCTCACGCCTACTGTACCAGGAGTTACTAACCAGTCTAAACCCAAACGTTGAATTTCTAGGTAAAAAGCTATGTAAATAAAATTTACTATAGCTGCGTGTCCAAATACAGCAGGTGGCATTAACACTAACTCCCCATCAACTAATTCATATTTATTATCTGTACCATCATCGTAGGTTAGGTACTCCTCAAAAGTTATCTGCTTTACAGTTGTTTTAATCATAGATTTCTAGCTAGACTTGGGGTTCATAACTATTCTATCTAACGTAATTTGCCAGTTAGAAAACAGGTGACAGATAGCGGGAATTGTAATCAGTCACCTAGCTCCTAATTTTCTCTATTTTTTCTTTGCTGTCGCTTTAGCAGCTTTCGCGGCTTTCTTCGCGGCTTTCTCCGCTTCTATTGCTGCTAATTTTGCTTGTTCTTTCTCTTCCTCAATTTTATTCAGGTAGTAATGATAATCTCCCAAATAAACCCGAAATTCTCCATCCCGGATTTCTACAATTTTATTCGCAACTTGAGAGATAAAATAACGGTCGTGGGAAACTACAATTGCTGTACCATCGTAGTTTTGCAAAGCCTCTTCCATCATTTCCTTAGCAGGAATATCTAAGTGGTTAGTAGGCTCATCCAGAATGATTAAATTCGCTGGACGTAACAGCATTTTCGCTAATGCTAAACGAGCTTTTTCTCCTCCACTTAACGCCCCAACTTTTTTAAATACTGTGTCACCAGTAAATAAAAACCTTCCTAAAAGTGTGCGGACTTCTTCATTCTTCCAGTCAGGAACTTCATCATGAATAGTTTCCATGACTGTTTTATTCAAGTCTAATGCTTCTGCTTGGTTCTGTTCAAAGTAACCAGGGATAACATTATGATCTCCCAGTTTCACAGTTCCTTCTGTGGCTGGTTCTACACCCATAATCATTTTTAACAGTGTAGATTTTCCTGCACCGTTGGGACCTAAGAAAGCGATTCTATCTCCCCGTTCAATCAGCAAATTAGCACCTAAAAAGAGAATTTTATCTCCATAAACATGAGTTAAATCTTTGATTTCCACTACTTCCCGTCCGCTGCGAGGTGCGGGTGGAAAACGAAAATGCAGTGTTCTTACTCCTGCAATTGGTGCTTCAATCCGTTCTATTTTGTCTAGTTGTTTTTCTCGGCTTTTCGCTTGGGTACTGCGAGTTGCACTAGCGCGGAATTTATCTACAAACGCCTGTTGCTTTTCTAATTCTTTCTGTTGGCGTTCAAAAGCGTTAAGTTGTGCAGATTGATTTTCAGCTTTTTGTTGCAAGTAAGAAGAGTAATTACCAAGGTATGTACTAGAAACGCCACGTTCAGTTTCTACGATTTGTGTACAGAGACGGTCTAGAAATTCCCGGTCATGGGAAACTATCACCATTGGGGTAATTAATCCTCTCAGGTAATTTTCTAACCACTCAATGGTTTCTAAGTCTAAGTGGTTTGTCGGTTCGTCCAGCAGTAACAAATCTGGCTTTTGTAGCAGAATTTTACCTAAACTCATTCGCATCTGCCAACCACCGGAAAAGGCACTAACCAGGCGATCGCCATCTTCCACCTGAAACCCCATTTCTGGTAGAATTTTTCCAATTCGCGCATCTAAGCCATAACCATCCAAAGCTTCAAATTGGCGTTGCAAGCGATCTAACTTGTGAATCAGGTCATCTAATTCCTCTGGTGTAGCGGTTTCCATAGCACGCTGCACCTGAGCCAAGCCTAATTGCACTGCGTTGGCTTCTTTAAATACTGTCCAAAATTCTTCATTAACTGTACGAGTCGGGTCTACTTCAAACTCTTGGTTTAGATACGCTATGTGTAGACTCGCTGGACGAATAATTTCCCCAGCAGTTGGTTCAATTTCCCCGGAGATAATTTTCAGTTGGGTGGACTTTCCCGCACCGTTAACGCCAACTAAGCCAATGCGATCGCCTGGTTTGACTTCCCAGTTGATATCTTTCAGGACTTCGCCTGTAGGGTAAATTTTGCTGATATGTTCCAGTCTCAACATGAAGTATCTCTTTAGGTAGGGGGAATATGAGGGGTAAAGCTGAAATCGTCTTTAATCTTAACAAAATTTAACGACCAATTGATATCAATATCACTACTAAAAATAATATGTATATTTTTTTACTGGCAATAAGATAAATTAATTAAAAATACGGCTGATATGGGGATAATAAAAAAAATGGTATATCCTCCAGATCCTCAAACTTTGTTCTTAGTTTCGTCTAGTATGGCTGACAAACTATAACCTCAGAGATAAACCACAACTAAAGAGAAAATAAAAAATCAATCACAATCTTCACTGATGATTGAATATTATTCTCAATCTTATTCCCTTACCAGGATGTTTCTCTGCCCAATTTTGAGTTAGTTCTCAAGCAGATTGCAGATCAATAAAGTAAAGAATCTACATTCAAGGGAGTATCCCAAATGTGTAAGTTGATTTTTTTGAAATCTGGTAATTGCTCCCAGGCTTGATATGAATGTATCCCTTACGGAAGCCGGAGGTATTACCACGAAGAACGCAAAAGAAACGTTCGCGTAGCGTGCAGAAGGCATAGTTAAGATGGTTTAAGAGAGTTTTTAGTATTGCTGCATTTATTTTTGCTTTCATTGGGATACTGCTAAATTCAAAGCTGGACAACAAGCCAGTTTTACTCCTGACTCCTGTACGGGCGTTCGCGTAGCGTGCTGGAAGCATCAGCATTCGGGCGACCAATTATAAGTTTTTGTCCAAGGCTACTTTCCGAATGCTTCGCCCCTACGACTTCTGAATTCTGCTGTAATTTCTGTGATTATCTTGAACAAACTCATACATTCATAGTTAAATCCTAGGCTGACTTTGTAACAATAATTAACAAATTACAATCTACAAAATTTTATTATCTCCAAAAGGTTGACAATTTCCACTGTTGTAAAGAATTATCTTAGTGAAACCGGATAGTAAATAGTGAGGAAACTATGCATACAGTTATTCTCGTTCTGGTTGAAGTGTTAATTGTGATTGGACTATCACGACTGGTAGGACTAGCATTTAAATCAATTAAACAACCATTGGTCATTGGTGAAATTGTTGCTGGTATCATGTTGGGTCCATCATTATTTGGTTTGATTGCTCCCCATGCAGCAGCTACCCTGTTTCCACCAGAAACCATTCCTTTCCTGAATGTTTTATCTCAGGTAGGGCTAATATTTTTCATGTTTTTGATTGGTTTAGAACTAAATCCGAAATATCTAAGCAGTCAGTTAGAAGTGGCAATTCTGACTTCTCATGTCAGCATTTTAGTTCCTTTCTCTTTGGGCAGCATTCTATCAATAGTGCTTTATCCTCTCGTTTCTAGTGCTAGTGTATCTTTCACCGCCTTTGCCTTATTTTTAGGTGCGGCGATGTCAATTACAGCCTTTCCTGTGTTAGCGCGAATTATCACTGAAAATAATTTGCAAGGAACAAGGTTAGGGACATTAGCCTTAACTTGTGCTGCGGTGGATGATGTCACAGCTTGGTGTTTGTTAGCTCTAGCGATCGCCGTAGCTCGTCATGGTAGCATTGACCGCCAAGCTATCCTGACAATTATTGCCAGCCTTCTCTACATAGGCTTTATGTTCACCGTTGGGCGTTGGTTTCTTAAACGCCTAGTTACTCATTATCGCCGCGCTGGACGTTTGAGCCAATTTGTTCTGGCTTTAATTTACATGGGAGTTGTAGCTTCAGCCCTCATTACTGAACTAATTGGTATTCACCTAATTTTTGGGGCATTTTTATTAGGCGCAGCAATGCCTAAAAATGCCGAATTAGTCAGAGAATTAGCAGTAAAAACTGAAGATTTTGTCTTAATTTTTCTGCTGCCAGTGTTTTTTGCCTACAGTGGTTTAAGAACACAAATAGGCTTGCTAAATCGTCCTGAATTATGGGTTTTATGTGCGTTGGTTTTAGCCGTAGCTATTGTAGGTAAATACATTGGTACTTATGTAGCGGCTCGTGTCAGTGGCATTAATAAACGAGAAGCTTCTGCACTTGGTTGGTTAATGAATACTCGCGGTTTAACCGAATTAATTGTCTTAAATATTGGTTTAGAGTTGGGTGTAATTTCACCTTTGCTTTTCACCATGCTAGTCATTATGGCATTGGTGACAACATTTATGACATCACCATTACTAGAGTGGACATATCCAAAACGCTTGATCAAGTTAGATGTATTAGAACCAGAACCAGAACAGGAAACAGATACACAGGTGACAGAAAGTCTCGACTCTTTCGTTACCCCCTACCGAATTTTAGTACCCGTAGCTAACCCCAGTACCCAAAAAGGTTTGGTACAGTTAGCAGTAGCTATCGCTCTCAACTATCGACAACCTGCTGTTATCAATCCTCTCAGCCTGATTGAATTAGAAGAAGACTACGGTTTTGAAAGCACCCCAACCGAAGCTAACCGATTAATTGCCGAACGTCATCAACAGCTAGAAGAATTAATTAATACCTTAGAACCGGAAAATATCCGCTCCTACATACATCCCATCGTTCGTATATCCAGCAATGTTGCCAGAGAAACAGCACAAATAACCAAAATCGAACAGCCAGATTTAATTCTTGTGGGATGGCATCGTCCAGCCTTTAGTAACAATCGCTTAGGTGGAAGAGTTGGGCAAATTCTTACTACTGCCCCAGTAGATGTCGCAGTATTTGTGGATAAAGGCGGGGAACGTTTAGAAAGTTTACTAGTTCCTTATTCTGCAAATATCCATGATGATTTAGCCCTGATTGTCGCTCTGCGACTACTCATCAACCGTGATACTTGTATGTTGCAGATTTTACAAGTTTTAACAGGAAATCATACCCAAGATGAATTAAGTTATGAACTGCACAGATTGATTGAACAATTACCAACTAGTGTACGCGATCGCATAGAAATCAAAACCATACCCTTCCCAGAACCAATGGAAGCAGTAGTTACAGCTTCAGAAAATGTTGATTTAACCATTGCTGGTACTAGTCGCGCTTGGGGAATAGAAAGACAAACTCTAGGAAGATACACAGATGAACTAGCCATAAAATGCCGTTCCTCACTACTCATCACCCGTCGTTACAGTCAAGTAACTTCTCACCTTACTTCCTTGCTACCAGAAGTTAACCACCAAGAAATAATTCATCATTCGTAATTATTCTTAATTGCAAACAATAATTGATTGTAAAGCTGTAGCCAGAATAATTAGGACATTATTAATCCTTGAAACGTAGATATAACAAGGCTTTCCCTACTGCCTCCTGCCTTCTGCTTCCTGCTATAAGTGACAACTGACAAAATGATAAACCATTTTAACTTCAAATCTTTAGCCTTTTATGGAGTAGCGATCGCCTCCGTTCTCATCTTATTTAAAACCGTCACCGCCTACGGTGAAAATCATCTCCGCGCTACTACCCCTATTAACAACCGCTATCGTCTCAACCTAGCCACAAACTTGGCAAACTGCAAACAAACAAACACATTAGTTCTCAATATTCAACAGTCTGGTATTTACCTAAATGCCGCTTTATTCCCATTAACCACCACCAATACAGACACAGAACAACAGCTTCCGCTCTCAGGTATCTTGAAAAATCAACAACTGCAATTATCTGGAAATATTGACAGTTCCATCTTTTGTCAAACTCCTGCTTCCCAAACTAAACAAATTCAACCAATCACCATTCAAATGTCACAGATGAATACAGATAAAATTCCTGGACAAATAAAACTTGATCAAAATTCCACAATTTTAGAATTTACCACTCTACCTCAAACAGATCAAAAAGCCAATCCCAAATCTCAAAGCCATTAACATCATGAAAAATAAACTCAGAACCAGGAAATTTTCCCCTTCATATCTTCTTAGGATTAGCTTATTGAGCTTATGTGCAGGAATAACCTTAAATAATAGTATTAGTCTTGCTGTCACAACCGCAAAACTCAATAAGTGGCAGTTTAATCCTCAATCTCAACAACTAGAAATAACCCTTTCCGCAAGTACAAATCCTGAGTATTTCTACCTTGCAGAACCCCCGCGTTTAGTTGTAGATTTGCCTAATACCCAGTTAGGCAATGTAGATACCCATAAAAACTATTCTGGAAAAATCCAGAAAATTCGAGTTTCTCAATTTAGCCCGAACATTACACGCATTGTCATAGATTTAGAACCAGGTAGTTTTGTCGATACCAACCAGGTAAAACTTCAACCCATTTCCCCAAAAAACCCCACGCGCTGGGTATTAAGCCCCATTATCTCCCATAATAGCACTTCTGCCATCAATCAGCCATCCTCAAATCCTTTCCTGACTCTTCCACCACCAACCACCAATTTACCTATCAACCAAAAACCTTTTGTAATTGTACCGCCCCTCAATTCTCAAAACCCATCTTCACTATCCAACTTGATTATTCTCCCAGCTAATTCTCCCAATACTTCCGAGAATCGCAATCTCATTACAGCCCCTAATTCTCAGAACTATGTACAGCCAGTTCCTAATATTCCTATAATTGAATTTGGTCAGCCGCTACCCAACACTAAATAAAAACTCAAAAGTCAAAATAGGAAATAGGGAATGCGTGTATTTTCTTATGCTTCCTGACTCCTGACTCCTGACTCCTGAATTCTTTATTCTTAAAATCTTTCTGTATCCTGAGAAGGTCCGACTGCACCTGGTTGAGATAAAAAGAAGTTTTGTGCCGATTCATTCTGGTATATACACCTGATATCTGGCTTTTCACTATTTAAATCACCTGTAAAACCAAAGGTATTCAAACGATTTTTACATTCCCTGACCTGATCTGATGTCACCAGTTTTTTATTTTCTAAAATTGCCCAGTTATTTTGCCGGAGAACACATCCAGGACGAATATTCGGCTGGGCAACATAAACATTAAAAGGGTTAAGAGTCACAAATAGTCTGGCATCCATCACCATCGCACTAGCTCCATACTGCACACAAATTTCCGGGTTTGGTGCTTTAGTATCAATGAATTCACGGGAGGCCACATTTTGAGGACTTAATGTGCTTGTAGAACTAAACGCAATCCCAATCCCAATACCTAAAACCAGAACCCCCCCCAAAATTGCAATGGTTGTTAAATTCCATGCTGGGGATTGGAAAGCAGAGGGTTTAGAAGTAGTCGCTGATCTACCAGTTGATTTACGTCTCATTTTTGCTTGATCACCTTCATGCCAACTTGAGAGGGAGTATTTGGTTCTCTCCCTACTTCAGTATGACGAGTCTTGAAGAAAATTGTCTCTGATTTTTAAGAGTCAGCAATCAATTGCATAACAACTGACCACTGACTACTCACCATTAACTAACTTGCTAACAGAGTTTTTTCTAGCGGAGTCCAACGGAAATAGCGATCGCCACCCCGTTCAATCACCACTTTTACCCGTGGTTCTAGCTTGGGTAACTCAGCTAAATACTCGACTTCTTGATCAGAAAGGATATGTCCCTCAATAATCCACAGCAACAACCCCTTAGACTTAGGTGGTAACTGTTCCAGATGAGAACTGATCATTGGAGGTAGATAGTACACTTCACCCACTGCGGCACCGCTACCAGTGCTTTTTTTACCCAGATGGGGAGGTCTAACTCCATGAACTCTCGTCAGATAGGCTGCCACATCTCCTAATCCCCTTGCAGTAATATGCAGATTAATATAGCCCGCAGCTCTTAATCGACGGCGATATCGACCTTCATATCCCCCTTCCAGAGGAACATATACACCCAGAGCGCCAAATTTCTCCAAATCACGGATTAAACCATTGCCAGTGGTAATTAGTGCCATAGATTTCCGTCTTATCCCACTTAATATATCTCTATTATTTACCTTTTGATGGTAGATTAAGTTAGATTAAGTCATTGAATTTTAGCAATATCAGGCATCGAGCGTAGGCAAGTAATGTCCAGGTGACATTTATCCACAAAGGAAAATCTGCCCCATAGATTACTGGACAAAAACAAATCAATGATTTATAATATTAGATTGTGACCAAATAGCAAACTTAGTCAGTCATCTCAAATTTAGCGATTTCCACCGTTGTAAGCATCACCCGCTGATAGCTTAAATAATTCCTTCAAGAATAATCTGGTAGAAATGTACAAGAGGCTGTTAAACTAAAAGAGCTTTAAGGTCAAATCAAGAAGCTTAGGACTACTAACCCAAAGTCAAACATCAAGCTTCAGCCCATTTTCACTCCCGCAGCCCCTAAAAAGAAGGCAAATCCTCAAACAGTAGTTTAAGGTATTTACAGACGTAGAGCCTGAATAGCAATTTTCAGGAAACGGATACTGAGTGGAAATTCGCCACTTAAGTCCTACTACACTTCGGAGAGTGCCAGAGCAATCGCTTGGACGAAAGCATTGCTGCACAAAGCGCAAAGCAATAACGTCTTGATTGATTCCAGAAGTAACGCCTTTTCATCGGGAAGGTAATTATTACTGTTCTGGTGAACAAGCGAGTGAAAAATAAACGGATTCACCAAACAGGAGAGTCATAGTTTGTTGCGTCACAAAGAATTTGCACTGTCTAACGCCAGTCCAAATTTGGAAGGATAGTCCTTCTAAAATGACGTTGCTCGAACTTGTCTCTAACAAATCCGATTCCAAGGTCAGCAACTAGAAAGGAGAACCAGTTACTGTGTCTGTAGGTATTCTCGGCACCAAGCTGGGCATGACCCAAATATTTGACGATGCAGGAGTAGCCATTCCTGTCACCGTAATTCAAGCTGGGCCATGCACTGTTACACAAATTAAAACAAAACAGACCGACGGTTATTCTGCCATTCAAGTTGGTTATGGCGAAGTTAAACCCAAGGCATTGAACAAACCACTACTAGGTCACTTGGCAAAATCATCTGCCCCAGCATTGAGGCACTTGAATGAGTATCGCACCGATACTTCCAGTGATTATGCATTAGGTCAAGAAATTAAGGCAGATATTTTTAGTGCTGGTCAAATTGTAGATGTAATCGGTACAAGTATCGGTCGTGGTTTTGCAGGCAACCAGAAGCGTAACAACTTCGGTCGCGGTCCCATGTCACATGGTTCTAAAAACCACAGAGCGCCTGGTTCTATCGGTGCAGGTACAACCCCCGGTCGTGTTTATCCTGGAAAACGGATGGCAGGAAGATTGGGAGGTACTCGTGTCACAATTCGCAAACTGACCATAGTACGAGTAGATGCAGAACGCAACCTAATTCTGGTGAAGGGAGCTATTCCTGGCAAACCAGGCGCATTAGTGAACGTTGTACCCACAAATAAAGTTGGTAGTAAATAGTTTTAGTTGTTTAGCCGTCAGCATCAACTGACCACTGGCAACCGACAAAGGACACAAAGATGGTTGAGAGTGTAGTTAAAAATTGGCAAGGAGAACAAGTTGGTCAGACCAGCTTCGAGTTGCGAGTTGCCAAAGAAGAAACAGCGGCACACATAGTACACCGCGCCCTCGTCAGACAAATGACTAATTCTCGCCAAGGTACAGCCAGCACCAAAACCCGTTCTGAAGTACGTGGTGGCGGTCGCAAACCTTGGCGGCAAAAAGGCACAGGTCGCGCTCGTGCTGGTTCCATTCGTTCACTCTTATGGCGTGGTGGTGGTGTAATCTTTGGACCCAAACCCAGAGATTTCAACCTCAAGCTCAACCGGAAAGAGCGACGTTTGGCACTGCGGACAGCCTTCGTTAGTCGATTAGAAGATTTAATTGTTGTAGAAGAATTTAGCAGCGAACTACAACGCCCTAAAACCAAGGAATTGGTAGCAGCATTAGCCCGTTGGGGAGCAGCACCAGAACAAAAATCCTTGTTAATTTTGTCCGAAATAGCAGAAAACGTACAATTGTCAGCCCGCAACATAGAGAACTTAAAGCTCATTGCTGCTGACCAACTGAATGTTTACGATTTGCTACACGCTGACAAAATTGTAGTTACACCAGCAGCCTTAGAAAAAATTCAGGAGGTCTACAGTGCCTAACTTTGACCCCCGCAACCTTGCCGACTTAGTGCGTCGCCCCATTCTGACTGAAAAGGCGACCATCCTGATGGAGCAAAATAAATACACCTTTGAAGTAACTCCAAAATCGAGTAAGCCGGAAATTAAGGCGGCTATTGAAGACTTATTTCAAGTCAAAGTCGTCAAAGTCAACACCGCTTTACCACCACGCAAAAAGCGTCGGGTTGGTAAATTTATTGGATTTAAGCCCCAATACAAAAAAGCTATTGTCACCGTTGCACCAGGAGACGAAGAGAAAATTAGACAAGTTCTCTTCCCAGACGTTTAAGCATTTTAGATTTTAGATTTTAGATTGGGCTAATAAATAATCGCCAAACAAACAATTAAAAATCGAAATCAAAATCGAAAACTTCTAACTCCAAAATCCAAAATCCAAAATCCAAAATCGTTTATGGGTACTCGTTCTTATCGCCCTTATACCCCCAGTACTCGCCAAGTTACAATCTCCGACTTTGCGGAAATCACGAAAACTGAACCAGAAAAATCACTGACAGAATCAGTACATCGTGCCAAAGGTCGGAATAATCAAGGGCGGATAACCAGCCGTCGTCGGGGAGGCGGACACAAACAACTTTACCGGATTATCGACTTTAAGAGAGATAAGCGGGATATTGCAGGTACAGTCACAGCCATTGAATATGATCCCAACCGGAATGCGCGAATCGCTTTAGTTGTATACGAAGATGGCGAAAAACGCTATATTCTGCATCCCAATGGCTTAAAAGTAGGCACAACAATTATTGCTGGTGTTGATGCTCCTTTTGAAGATGGTAACGCCTTACCTCTGTCTAAGATTCCTTTGGGTACTAATGTTCACAACGTGGAAATGACACCAGGCAAAGGTGGTCAAATTGTCCGTGCGGCTGGGGCTACAGCCCAAGTTGTGGCTAAAGAAGGTAATTATGTCACCCTCAAGTTGCCTTCTGGTGAAGTTCGCATGGTGCGCCGCGAATGTTACGCCACTATCGGACAAGTAGGAAATACAGATGCCAGAAACCTAAGTGCTGGTAAAGCGGGACGGAATCGCTGGAAAGGTCGCCGTCCCAAGGTCAGAGGTAGTGTCATGAACCCAGTTGACCACCCACATGGTGGTGGTGAAGGTAGAGCGCCCATCGGTAGATCAGGTCCTGTGACACCTTGGGGTAAACCTGCTTTGGGTGCAAAGACACGCAAGCGCAAGAAAGCAAGCACTAAATTAATTGTCCGTCGCCGTCGTAAATCTTCTAAACGCGGTCGGGGTGGTCGTCAGTCTTAGAATTTTAGATTTTAAATTTTGGATTTTAGATTCGGTCTACTTGTAGGCATCTAAAAATTTAGAGGAGTCTGAGCAAGAAACCTCATGATCCAAAATCCGAAATTCTCAATCCAAAATCCAAAATCCAAAATCCAAAATTGAACTATGGGTCGTTCTCTAAAAAAAGGTCCTTTCGTTGCTGATCACTTACTCAGCAAAATCGAAAAACTGAACGCTAAAAACGAAAAACAAGTAATCAAAACTTGGTCAAGAGCTTCAACAATTTTACCAATGATGGTGGGTCATACCATAGCCGTTCACAATGGAAGACAGCACGTCCCCGTGTTTGTGAATGAACAAATGGTGGGACACAAGTTGGGAGAATTTGCCCCCACTCGCACCTACAGAGGTCATGGTAAAAGCGACAAAAAATCAGGCAGGTAATCTGTCATTAGTCAGTAGTCAGTAGTCAGCAGTAAACAACTGGCAACTAACAACTGACAACTGACAAAATGGAGACAATTATGGCAACTGATACTACAGAAGTTAAAGCGATCGCCCGTTATATACGCATTTCTCCCTATAAAGTGCGTCGCGTACTCGATCAAATTCGGGGACGGTCATATCGAGAAGCACTCATCATCCTAGAATTCATGCCCTATCGCGCCTGCGAACCAGTATTAAAGGTGTTAAGAAGCGCGGCTGCTAATGCAGAACATAACGAAGGGTTAGATCGAGCAGAACTAGTGATCACTCAGGCTTATGCCGATCAAGGACCAGTGCTGAAAAGGTTTCAACCTAGAGCGCAGGGTAGAGCTTACCAAATTCGCAAGCCAACGTGTCATATCACTGTCGCTGTTGGCGCTGGCGCTACTGCCAAATAACCAATAGACAGACACAACTAACTGCGTACAGTAAGAAATTTTAGAGGAAGCATTTGTGGGACAGAAAATTCATCCAGTCGGTTTTCGTCTGGGTATTACTCAAGAACATCAAGCCCGTTGGTTTGCCGTTCCTGATCGCTATCCAGAATTACTACAAGAAGACCACAAACTTCGTAAATACATAGATCAAAAACTGGGTAGATACGCTCAAAACAACGCTGGTATTTCCGAAGTACGTATTGAGCGTAAAGCTGACCAAATCGATCTAGAAGTAAGAACAGCTAGACCAGGTGTGGTGGTAGGTCGTGGTGGACAAGGAATAGAATCACTACGTACCGGACTACAAGAACTGTTGGGCAGCAACCGCCAAATCCGTATTAACGTAGTTGAAGTGCAACGAGTTGATGCAGATGCTTACTTGATTGCTGAATACATTGCTCAACAATTAGAACGCCGGGTTTCCTTCCGTCGAGTAGTTCGTCAAGCTATTCAACGCGCTCAACGAGCGGGTGTACAAGGAATCAAAGTTCAAGTCAGTGGTCGGCTCAACGGTGCAGAAATTGCCCGGACAGAGTGGACTCGTGAAGGCAGAGTACCCCTACACACATTACGGGCTGATATTGACTACTCTTACTGCACAGCACAGACTATTTACGGCATTCTGGGCATCAAAGTTTGGGTATTCAAGGGAGAAATTATCCCTGGACAAGAAGAAACTCCATCCCAACCAGCAACCCGTGAACGAGAACCCCGTCGTCGTCAACAACAACGCCGTCGCCAGCAATTTGAAGATCGCTCAAATGAAGGGTAATAGGTCATGGGTAATTAGGTAATAGGAAATAAAAAACTCATTACCAATTACCAATTACCAATTACCAATTACCAGTTACCAATTAGTAAGTCATGTTAAGTCCTAGAAGAACTAAATTCCGCAAACAACAACGCGGACGAATGGAGGGTTTAGCCCATCGTGGCAGTACCCTCAACTTTGGGGATTTTGCTCTCCAAGCTCAAGAACCCGCTTGGATCACTTCCCGACAAATAGAGGCTTCTCGTCGGGCTATGACTCGTTATATCCGCCGGGGCGGTAAAATCTGGATTCGCATTTTCCCTGATAAGCCTGTCACCATGCGTCCTGCAGAAACCCGGATGGGTTCTGGTAAAGGTAATCCAGAATTTTGGGTAGCTGTAGTTAAGCCAGGACGGATTTTGTTTGAAATCGCTGGTGTTTCTGAAGAGATAGCCCGTGAAGCCATGCGATTAGCTGCTTACAAGCTGCCAATTAAAACTAAGTTTATTGTCCGCTCTCAACCACAGGAGCAGGAGTAGATTATGGCTCTTCCCAAGATTTCAGAAGCTAGAGAATTAAGTGACGAGAAACTGGCTGAAGAAATTGTTGCTGTTAAAAGACAACTATTTCAGCTACGCTTGCAAAAAGCTACTAGACAACTAGAAAAACCACACCTGTTCAGACACGCCCGTCATCGTCTTGCCCAATTATTAACTGTAGAGGGAGAACGCAAACGGGTAGCAAGTCAATCGACTAAGGAAGAAAAGTAGGAGATTATGGCAGTCAAAGAACGAGTTGGCTTGGTAGTGAGCGATAAAATGCAAAAAACAGTCGTAGTGGCTGTAGAAAACCGTTCTCCTCACCCCAAGTACGGCAAAATTGTAGTTCAAACCCGGCGCTATAAAGCTCACGATGAAGAAAATAACTGCAAAGTTGGCGATCGTGTGCGGATTCAGGAAACTCGACCCCTGAGTAAAACTAAGCGTTGGCAAGTCACAGAAATCCTTAACGCTAAAGCTACAACATAATCAATAGTTGTTATCAAATTAACAACTCTCAACGGGAGACTAATTGTGATTCAACCCCAAACCTACCTAAATGTTGCCGATAATAGCGGAGCGCGTAAATTAATGTGCATCCGTGTATTAGGTGCAGGCAACCGTCGTTATGGCGGTGTAGGCGATAAAATCATCGCTGTTGTTAAAGACGCTCAACCCAACATGGCTGTAAAAAAGTCTGATGTTGTGGAAGCTGTAATTGTTCGTACTAAAAAGAGTATTAACAGAGACAGTGGCATGAGCATTAGATTTGATGATAACGCCGCAGTTATTATCAACAAAGATGGTAATCCTAGAGGCACACGGGTGTTCGGACCTGTAGCACGGGAATTACGCGATAAGAACTTTACCAAAATAGTTTCTCTCGCTCCGGAGGTGCTGTAATGGCAAAGCCACAACCCAAAGTTTTTCATAAAATGCACGTCAAAACTGGCGATACTGTACAAGTAATTGCGGGTAAAGATAAGGGTAAAGTTGGTGAAGTGATTAAAGCTCTACCTCAACTGAGTAAAGTCCTTATCAAAGGTGTGAATATTAAAACTAAGCACGTTAAACCTCAGCAAGAAGGGGAATCAGGGCGGATTGTTACCCAAGAATATCCCATACATAGCTCTAACGTGATGCTGTATTCCACGAAGCAAAATGTCGCCAGTCGCGTTTGCTACACTTTCACCGCCGAAGGTAAGAAAGTGAGAATGCTGAAAAAAACAGGTGAAATTTTAGACAAATAACCTGTGAACAGGGTGAGATTTTAGATTTGAATAGATTTAGATATTTTTAATTCAAAATCCAAAATCTAAAATCCAAAATCGCAAATTCCCTGACCAAGACCAGGGATCATCAAGACAAAAAACTATGGCGACAACCAGACTCAAAAATTTATACCAAGAGACAATTGTCCCCAAACTGACCCAACAGTTTCAGTACACCAACGTTCATCAAGTGCCAAAATTGGTGAAAATTACTGTTAACAGGGGTTTGGGAGAAGCTGCTTCTAATGCTAAAGCATTAGAAGCATCTTTAAACGAAATTGCACTGATCACAGGTCAAAAACCAGTGGTGACAAGGGCAAAAAAGGCGATCGCTGGTTTCAAAATTCGTCAAGGTATGCCTGTTGGCATCATGGTGACATTGAGAGGCGAACGGATGTATGCTTTCCTCGACCGACTAGTTAGCCTAGCACTGCCCAGAATTCGTGACTTTCGCGGCGTTAGCCCCAAAAGCTTTGATGGACGCGGTAACTACACTCTGGGTGTACGAGAACAGCTAATTTTTCCAGAAGTCGAGTACGACAGCATAGATCAAATACGTGGTCTTGATATTTCCATTATCACCACAGCAAAAAATGACGAAGAGGGTCGCGCCTTACTAAAAGAAATGGGAATGCCCTTTCGCGATCAATAAGTTCATCTAAAGAGGGAACGATGGCGGCTAACGACACAATTGCAGATATGCTGACGCGCATCCGCAATGCTAATATGGCAAGGCATCAAACTACACAAGTGCCAGCAACAAAAATGACTCGCAATATTGCCAAAGTCCTACAGGACGAAGGCTTTATTGCTGAATTTTCCGAAACAGGAGAAGGGATCAAACAAAATCTGGTGATTTCCTTGAAATACAAGGGTAAAAATCGTCAGCCCCTGATCACCGCATTGAAACGGGTGAGTAAACCAGGTTTGCGTGTTTACTCCAATCGCAAAGAATTACCAAGAGTGCTAGGTGGCATCGGTATTGCCATTATTTCTACATCCAGTGGAATTATGACTGACCGCGAAGCGCGTCGTCAGAATTTGGGTGGTGAAGTGCTTTGCTACGTTTGGTAGTCGTCAATAGTCAACGTCAGTTCAACCTAAAACTGACAACTGACAACTGACAACTGACAACTGACAACTGACAAAGGACAAAGGACAAAATTAAGTCATGTCTCGTATTGGTAAACGTCCAATTACTGTTCCTGCTAAGGTACAAGTAGCAATTGACGGCACTAAGGTAGTAGTGAAAGGACCAAAAGGAGAACTTTCTCGCAACTTACCTGCTCAAGTCATAGTTTCCCAAGAAGGGGAAACACTACTTGTCACCCGTCGTGATGATACTCGCACTTCCAGGCAAATGCATGGTTTGAGCCGCACCTTAGTGGCCAACATGGTGGAAGGAGTTTCCCAGGGTTTTCAACGTCGTTTGGAAATTCAAGGGGTTGGTTATCGCGCTCAAGTTCAAGGCCGTAACCTAGTTTTGAATATGGGTTATAGCCATCAAGTACAAATTGAACCGCCAGAAGGAATTCAGTTTGCAGTGGAAGGTACTACTAATGTCATAGTCAGTGGTTATGACAAGGAAATTGTAGGGAACACAGCAGCTAAAATTCGTGCCGTTCGTCCACCAGAACCCTACAAAGGTAAAGGTATTCGCTATGCCGGTGAAGTGGTCAGACGGAAAGCTGGTAAGACTGGAGGTAAAGGTAAGAAGTAAATATGAAACTTACTCGTAGAGAATCAAAACAGCGTCGCCATCGGCGCGTGCGCGGCAAAGTCAGTGGTTCTTCAGAACGTCCACGCCTAGCTGTGTTCCGTTCCAATGAGCATATTTATGCTCAGATTATTGATGATACCAAACATCAAACCCTTGTGGCAGCATCGACCGTAGAACCAGACTTAAAATCTAACTTGGCTTCTGGGGCTAACTGTGAGGCATCAGCGCAAGTTGGTAAGTTGATAGCAGTGCGTTCCTTAGAAAAAGGGATCACCAAAGTCGTTTTTGATCGTGGTGGCAACCTCTATCATGGACGCATCAAAGCACTAGCTGAAGCAGCACGCGAGGCTGGTTTAGATTTCTAAAGTCATCTGTCAGGGAACAGGAATCAGTTAACAGTGATGACTAGGAACTGACAACTAACAACTGACAACTGACAACTGACGTTGAGAGAACATAAATTATGGCAACGGGTCGTCGTAAAGCAAACCGAGCAAAAAAAGAAGAAACCAACTGGCAAGAGCGGGTAATCCAAATCCGTCGTGTTAGTAAAGTGGTTAAGGGTGGTAAAAAACTGAGCTTCCGGGCAATTGTGGTCGTTGGTAACGAACGCGGTCAAGTTGGTGTAGGAGTAGGTAAAGCCTCTGATGTAATTGGTGCTGTGAAAAAAGGTGTTGCCGATGGTAAAAAACACCTGATTGACATTCCAATTACCAAATCCAATTCCATACCTCACCCCATTGATGGCATTGGTGGTGGTGCGAAGGTGATTATGCGACCAGCTGCACCTGGTACAGGGGTAATTGCTGGTGGTGCAGTCCGCACTGTATTAGAGTTGGCAGGAGTTCGTAATGTTCTCGCCAAGCAACTCGGCTCTAACAATCCTTTGAATAACGCCAGAGCCGCAGTTAATGCTCTGTCTACACTACGTACATTTGCTGAAGTAGCTGAAGACCGAGGTATTGCGGTCGAGAAACTCTACATCTAAATTTTAGATGTCATAGTTTCTAGGAATTAGTGTAAAAAACTACTAATCACATCATGAGACTAAACGATGTTAAGCCTCAAAAAGGCTCGAAAAAACGCCGTCGCCGTGTAGGTAGAGGTATTTCTGCTGGTCAAGGCGCTAGTGCTGGTTTAGGGATGCGAGGACAAAAATCCCGTTCTGGTAGCGGTACTCGACCTGGGTTTGAAGGTGGTCAGCAACCATTGTACCGTCGAATACCTAAGTTGAAGGGTTTTCCTCTCGTTAATCGTAAAAATTACACTACGATTAATGTAGAGAAGTTAGCCTCCCTACCTGCTAACACAGAAGTAACTATAGCCTCTTTAAAAGAAGCAGGTATTCTTACTGCTGTTAAAGGTCCGTTGAAAATTTTGGGTAATGGGGAATTAAATGTTCCTCTCAAAGTGCAAGCCGCAGCTTTCACTGGACAAGCTCGTAGCAAAATTGAAGCGGCTGGTGGGAGTTGCGAAGTTCTATGAAGAATGAAGGATGAGGGATGAAGAATAAAAGATGAAAAGCTTAATACTTCTAATTTCCAACTTCAGACTTCATATTCTTCTCAATTGAGACTTCATACTTCAAAGGTAGAACTCTATGATCAGTCGAGACAAAGCTCCAACGGCTCAAGAAACTTTTATGCAGATGGCGCAAGCAGCTGGACTGAGAGGTAGGCTGCTTGTCACGGTCGGTATTTTAATTTTGGTTCGCCTGGGTATCTTTTTGCCAGTACCAGGAATTAACCGGGAAAGATTTGCTGAGGCTATATCGGGAAATAATTCCATATTCGGTTTATTGGATATATTTTCTGGACGAGGACTTTCTACTTTGGGTGTATTCGCCCTGGGGATTTTGCCATTCATCAATGCGTCCATTATCATCCAATTGCTCACTGCTGCCATTCCCTCTTTAGAAAATTTACAGAAAAACGAGGGTGAAGCAGGTCGGCGGAAGATTTCTCAGATTACCCGCTATGTGTCTTTGGGTTGGGCAATTATTCAAAGTGTGGCTTTTTCGTCCTTATTCCTCCAACAGTTTGCCTTGAATCCTGGACCTGTGTTCGTAGCAGAAACAGCGATCGCTCTTACCGCTGGTTCTATGTTCGTAATGTGGGCTTCAGAACTAATTACAGAGCGTGGTATTGGTAATGGTGCATCTTTGTTGATTTTTGTCAACATTGTGGCATCTCTACCAAAATCTTTAGGCAATACCATTGATTTGGTACAAGTTGGTGGCAGAGAAGTTGTTGGTCGTGTGATTGTCCTGTTACTAGTTTTCCTCATGACAATTGTGGGGATCGTGTTTGTACAGGAAGGAATGCGCCGCATCCCGATTATTTCCGCTCGTCGCCAAGTAGGACGTAGGGTATTAGCAGAACAACGTAGCTTTTTGCCTTTACGTTTGAATCAAGGTGGTGTGATGCCGATTATTTTTGCTGCGGCTATCCTCAGTTTGCCACTGCTAATTGCCAACTTCACTAAAAATACTGACTTGGCAAATATAGTTAACACTTACCTGAGTCCTAGCGGTTCTGGCTCTTGGGTATACGCACTGGTATACATGGTAAGCATCATTTTCTTCAGCTACTTCTATTCTTCTTTGATTCTCAACCCAGTAGATGTGGCGCAAAACTTGAAGAAAATGGGTTCTAGTATTCCTGGTATTCGCCCTGGTAAAGCTACTAGCGAGTACATTGAGCGTGTTAGCAACCGACTGACTTTTTTAGGCTCACTTTTCTTAGGTTTAGTAGCAATTATCCCTACAGCGATAGAAAGTACCTTAAATGTCCCCACTTTTAAAGGCTTAGGTGCTACCTCGTTATTAATTTTAGTTGGTGTGGCGATTGATACCGCAAGGCAAATTCAAACTTACGTTATCTCTCAACGCTATGAAGGAATGGTGAAACAATAGTGACGCGATTAATCTTCTTGGGACCACCGGGTGCTGGTAAAGGAACTCAGTCCAAAGTTTTGGCTGATTTTTTGAATATTCCCCATATTTCGACTGGTGACATTTTACGGCAAGCGATCACGGAGCAAACGCCTTTGGGCATCAAAGCACAAAGCTATATGGACAAAGGCGAGTTAGTTCCTGACCAGCTTGTAGAGGATTTGGTAAAGGAGCGTCTTAATCAACCAGATACTAAAAATGGTTGGATTTTAGATGGCTTTCCCCGAAAAGTGTCCCAAGCATCTTTTTTGGAGGAATTGTTGGCAGAAACTGGACAGGGCGGCGAAAGGGCTGTCAATTTGGATGCACCAGATCAAATTGTCATCACTCGCTTATTGGGACGAGGACGCAAAGACGATAGCGAAGAGGTGATTCGTCGTCGTTTAGAAGTTTACCGTGAGGAAACTGCTCCCTTGATCAATTATTACAGCGATCGCCAAAAACTCTTGACAGTTGACGGTAATCAGTCCCCAGAAGAAGTCACTACTGCATTAAAAAATGTCATAGCTGCTTAGTGCAAGGAGGAGTAAAGAGGCAAGAGACAGAGAAAATAGATAGTTAACATCAAAACTCAGCATCTCTTTCTGCTTTGCTCACCTTTGTTGGCAAAGGGTTAAAATCAATTTTAGCTAAGATATATTAATAGACTGTTGATATATTTCGCAAATTGTGTTTTCGCACCAAATGTATCTCTGGCAAGAAAACAGAAAGTTGTTGAGTTGAGGAAAAAACTTGTCTAAACAAGACTTGATTGAAATGGAAGGAACTGTCACCGAATCATTGCCCAATGCAATGTTTCGTGTTGATTTGGACAATGGTTTTAACGTTTTAGCACACATTTCCGGCAAGATTCGCCGTAATTACATCAAAATTTTACCTGGCGATCGCGTCAAAGTGGAGCTAACTCCATACGACCTGACAAAAGGCAGAATCACATACAGATTACGGAAGAAATAAATCTATGTCCAAAATCCTACCATAAAGCAGATTTTTTGGGGATTCCCCGTTTAATTAACTGAATTATTTTCTCTAGAAATGCTATAATTTACCATTTGGAGTCAAATAAAAAAGGCATGAAAGTTAGAGCTTCAGTCAAGAAAATTTGTGAAAAATGCAACGTGATCAAACGTCGTGGTCGCGTCATGGTAATTTGTGAAAACCCCAAGCACAAGCAACGCCAAGGATAAAACTCTAACTACCAGAGCTTAGTCCAGACAAATTCACAAGCCTAACTCAAGGACGCGACTAATCACGTCTTGGCAAAGGCAAGTACGAACAAAAGAGGGAGAGATTCATTGTGGCACGGATTTCGGGAGTAGACCTTCCCCGCGATAAGCGCGTCGAGATTGGTCTGACTTACATTTATGGAATTGGTTTATCAAGGTCGCAAGAAATCTTAGCGGCTACAGGTGTGAACCCAGACACCCGCGTGAAAGACTTAAGTGATGCTGATGTAGCTGCCTTGAGGGCAGAAATTGAAAGCAACTATCAAGTCGAAGGTGACTTGCGCCGTTTAGAGGCGATGAACATCAAGCGCCTAGTTGATATTGGTTGTTATCGAGGCCGTCGTCATCGCATGGGCTTACCCGTCAGAGGACAAAGAACCCGCACTAATGCCAGAACCCGACGTGGGAGAAGACAGACAGTGGCTGGTAAGAAGAAAGCCCCTGGCAAATAATGTTTTTTTGCTTGCTAATGTAAGCAGTTTTTACCTGAAATTCACTAAACAAATATGGCAAGACAACCAACAAAAAAAACCGGGAGCAAAAAGCAAAAGCGGAACGTACCCAACGGGATGGCCTATATCCAGTCTACTTTCAACAATAGCATTGTCACCATCACCGATCAAAATGGCGATGTGATATCTTGGGCTAGTGCAGGTTCTAGCGGATTTAAAGGCGCAAAAAAAGGGACACCCTTTGCAGCTCAAACAGCTGCGGAAAGTGCAGCCCGTAGAGCAATTGATCAAGGAATGCGCCAGATAGAAGTCATGGTCAGCGGACCTGGTGCAGGAAGAGAAACTGCTATTCGCGCTCTGCAAGGAGCAGGACTGGAAATTACCCTGATTCGGGATATAACTCCCATTCCTCATAACGGTTGCCGTCCGCCCAAGCGTCGTCGCGTTTAGACAAAACCTGTTGAGCGATAAAGACAGAAGGTTAAAGCTAAAGAAAAACACCTGCAACATAATTGAGGGCATACAAAGCCGCAAATTTTGCAGTAGTTGGTCAACTTAAGAACCCTGGCGTGATGAAGAAGCAAGTCAGCTCTTCCCATAGGGAGGGCTGCTAAACTTTGGAAAATTCCCAATATGATCAGTGTCTGTAGGCTGAAGTGTGGCATCTAAACTTTACCAAACAAATCTTGGCAGTTTGATCAACCTTAACAACAGATCAGGCAATAAAGTAAATTCGAGAGGCAAATTATTTGCCTACTAGCAGCACCTTAACAAGGGAGGCTACTCCGTGGCGCAGTTTCAAATTGAATGTGTAGAGTCTAATACTGAGGAAAGTCGGAGTCATTACAGTAAATTTGTTCTCGAACCTTTAGAACGCGGTCAAGGAACAACAGTAGGTAACGCGCTGCGGCGAGTTTTACTTTCTAATTTAGAGGGTACAGCAGTTACAGCAGTGCGTATTGCTGGAGTTACTCATGAGTTTGCCACAGTTCCAGGCGTGAGAGAGGATGTACTGGAAATCCTCATGCGAATGAAGGAAGTTATCCTCAAAAACTATTCCTCTCAACCTCAGATTGGTCGGTTACTTGTGAACGGACCGGTAACTGTCACTGCGGCGCATTTTGATTTGCCCAGTGAAGTAGAAGTCATCGACCCAACCCAGTATGTAGCTACCATAGCAGATGGTGGCAAACTGGAAATGGAATTTCGGATTGAAAGAGGTAAAGGGTATCGCACTGTAGAAAGGGGAAGGGAAGAAGCAACATCCTTAGACTTTTTGCAAATAGACTCCGTGTTTATGCCAGTGCGAAAAGTCAACTATAGCGTTGAAGAAGCCCGTGGTGATGGATCTCTTAAAGATAGACTGCTATTAGAAGTGTGGACTAATGGTAGTATTTCCCCCCAAGAAGCACTATCATCAGCGGCTGGGATTTTGGTAGATTTATTCAATCCGTTGAAAGATATCTCCCTGGAACCAACAGATACAGGTTCAGATATTCCTGACGATCCCACTGCTCAAATTCCCATCGAAGAATTGCAACTTTCTGTCCGAGCTTACAACTGTCTCAAACGAGCGCAGGTTAACTCCGTAGCAGATTTGTTGGATTACACCCAAGAAGACCTCTTAGAAATCAAAAACTTTGGTCAAAAGTCAGCGGAAGAAGTAGTGGAAGCTTTACAGCGGCGTTTAGGTATTACCCTACCGCAAGAAAGAGGTTCTGCTCCATCCTAAACCACAATCGTTCATAATTCATAGTCCATTATTATGCGTCACCGTTGTCGAGTTAAAAAACTCAGTAAACCAGCTGACCAGCGCCGCGCTCTGTTGCGATCGCTAACCACCGAGCTAATCCGTCATGGTCGAATTACTACCACTCTCATCCGTGCTAAAGTTGTACGCAGTGAAGTGGACAAAATGATTACCTTGGCTAAAAACGGCTCCTTAGCATCACGTCGAACAGCATTAGGTTATATCTACGACAAAGCCTTAGTTCATGCTCTATTTGAGCAAGCTCCCACGCGGTATGCTAACCGTCAAGGGGGTTATACTCGCATTCTCCATACCGTACCTCGTCGCGGTGATAATGCGGAAATGGCGATTATTGAATTAGTTTAAAGTCATAGGGAATAGGGAATAGGGAACAGGGAATAGGGGAAAAATAAATTAAAAATTAAACAACTCTTGCCTCTTGTCTCTTGCCTCTTGCCTCTGACAAAACCAGTATGTTAGAAAGCCGCCAGCCTATACCAACATACCGAGTAGCCTTGGTCATTCAGTACCGGGGAACTCATTTTCATGGCTGGCAAAGGCAATCACGCCAGCGAACTGTTCAAGAAGAGATAGAAACAGCTATAGCTACTGTTCTGGGGTATCATGTTACACTCCACGGTGCAGGGCGAACCGACGCTGGAGTTCATGCGGCTGCTCAAGTAGCCCATTTTGATGCCACAGGTTTTATTCCCGCGCACAAATGGGCAACAGTTCTGAACAGCTATCTACCCCCAGATATATTAATCAGAGCTTCAGCAGGTGTAGATGAACGTTGGCACGCTCGCTTTAGTGCAGTTTCTCGACGCTATCGCTACACAATATACACTGAAGCTCTACCGAACTTGTTCGTGACTCCCTTCAGTTGGCATTATTATTATGCTCCCTTGGATGAAAATCTCATGCAAGCAGCGTTAACGCCTCTGCTGGGAAAACATCATTTAGCTGCTTTTCATCGTGCAGGATCAGCGCGATCGCATTCCTGGGTAGAAGTACAAGCAGCCGAGTGTCATCGTAATAATCCATTTATCCATATTGAAATTCAGGCAGATGGATTTTTGTATGGGATGGTGCGGCTTTTGGTAGGGATGCTGGTACAGGTTGGATCTGGACAAATGACACTCGATCATTTCACTGAAATCTGGACCCAAGAACGTCGGGAAAAAGTGAAATATGCCGCACCACCCCAAGGCTTATGCTTGTTACGAGTAGAGTATCCAGATTTTCCTTTTGCCAAAGAAATTTGGTACGACACCCAACCATATTTAATGTTTAGTCATTGGTGACAGGGAATAGGGAACAGGGAATAAGGAATAGGAAAAACATCAATTAAAAAATTCTTGCCTCTTGCCTCTTGCCTCTTGCCTTTTGCCTTCTTCCACTGACAACTGACAACTGACATAGGACAAATAAAAATGAGTAGTAAAACTTACCTTCCTCCTCAAGCATCCCTTGAGCGTGAGTGGTACGTAGTAGATGCCACCGATAAACGTCTAGGCCGCCTGGCCAGTGAAATTGCTATGGTTTTGAGAGGTAAAAGAAAAGCTGAATACACACCTCACTTAGACACAGGTGATTTCGTTGTTGTTATTAACGCAGAAAAAGTAGCAGTTACAGGCAAAAAACGTACCCAAAAAGTTTACCGTCGTCATTCTGGCCGTCCTGGCGGAATGAAAACAGAAACCTTTGCTAAATTGCAACAGCGCCTACCAGAAAGGATTTTAGAACACGCTGTTAAAGGTATGCTGCCCAAGAACAGCTTAGGTAAACAATTATTTACCAAATTGAAAGTTTACGCTGGGCCTACTCATCCCCACGAAGCTCAAAAACCCAAAGAACTGATCATTAATACAATTCCTGGAGAAAACTAATGCAAGCAGTAGAAACTAATAGCGGCCGCGCCGTTTATTGGGGTACTGGCCGCCGGAAATCAGCAGTAGCACGGGTAAGGCTAGTTCCTGGCGAAGGTAAATTTGTAGTTAATGGCAAAGATGGAGAATTATACTTCCAATTCAATGCTAATTACCTCGGAGCTATCAAAGCGCCTTTAGAAACTTTGGGACTAGAAAGCGAATATGATATTTTGGTCAAAGCTGAAGGTGGCGGTTTGACAGGACAAGCAGATTCAATTCGCTTGGGTGTTGCTCGCGCTTTGTGTCAGTTAGATCCTGATAACCGTTCACCTTTGAAAATTGAAGGTTATTTAACTCGTGATCCACGAGCTAAAGAAAGGAAAAAATACGGTTTACACAAAGCTCGCAAAGCACCTCAATACTCCAAACGGTAATCAATTTTGGATTTTAGATTTTGGATTTTGGATTGCTCCAAAATTCTAAAATCTGAAGTTATACGAGCCTGACACGGCTAAAAGTTATAATTGATATAGATTCACCACAAAAGGAACAATGGCTAAATCTGATATTCATCCCCAGTGGTATCCAGAAGCAAAAGTCTACTGCAACGGTCAAGTTGTGATGACTGTGGGTTCTACTAAACCCGAACTGCACGTAGATGTTTGGTCTGGAAACCACCCCTATTACACTGGTACTCAGAAAATTATTGATGCTGAGGGTCGAGTTGAGCGTTTCCTCCGCAAATATGGTATGTCCAACGAGCAAGGCGGCAAAAATAAAAAGTAGCTGGTTGGCTGTAGCTGTTAACGACGACCCTGCATTGATGTGGGGTCGCTTGTCATTTTATGCTCGAGCCAACTTGTTATTTTAAGGATTTGCACTCATGGCTGAAACATACCTGCTGGAGAAACTGAAATCTGTTGAACAAACTTTTCATGAATTGACTCGTCGTCTGGCTGACCCGGATACTGCTAAAAACCCTGATGAGTATCAAAAAATTGCTAAGTCTCGTTCGTCTTTGGAAGAGGTAGTTAATACCTACGAAACTTGGAAAACTGCTCAAGAAGAATTAGCCGGGGCGCGTCAGGTACTTAAAGAAGCGAATGGTGATCCAGAGTTGCAAGAAATGGCAGCTTTGGAAGTCAATGAACTAGAAGAAAAGCTGGAATATTTAGAAGGTCGCTTGAAAGTATTGCTACTACCTCGTGACCCCAATGATGATAAAAACATCATGTTGGAAATTCGTGCTGGTACTGGTGGCGATGAAGCGAGTATTTGGGCTGGAGATTTGCTGCGAATGTATTCTCGCTATGCTGATACCCAGGGTTGGAGAGTGAAGCTAGTCAGCGAGTCTTTAGGTGAGATGGGCGGCTTCAAAGAGGTAATTCTGGAAATTCAAGGTGATAGCGTTTACAGTAAGCTAAAGTTTGAAGCAGGAGTACATCGTGTGCAGCGCGTTCCAGCTACGGAAGCTGGAGGCAGGGTACATACTTCTACCGCTACTATCGCCATTATGCCAGAAGTGGATGATGTAGAAATTCATATTGACCCGAAAGATATTGAAATGACTACTGCCCGTTCTGGTGGTGCTGGTGGGCAAAACGTCAACAAGGTAGAAACTGCTGCTGATTTGTACCACAAACCCACAGGAATCAGAATTTTTTGTACAGAAGAACGTAGCCAGTTACAAAACAAAGAACGGGCTATGCAAATTTTGCGAGCTAAACTCTATGAAATGAAGTTACGCGAACAACAAGAGGCTGTAACTTCGATGAGGCGATCGCAAGTCGGTACAGGTTCTCGTTCTGAAAAAATTCGCACCTACAATTATAAAGATAGCCGAGTTACTGACCACCGCTTAGGTCAAAACTTTACCCTTAATCCTGTTTTGGAAGGCGATTTAGAAACCTTGGTTCAATCTTGTATTTCTCAAGATCAGCAAGAGCGTTTGGCAGAATTAGCTGCCTCCACCAACTAATATTAATTTGATTTGTAAACATATCAACTCTCAAATCCCTGACTAATTATAAAAGTCGGGGATTTTGCTTTTCACCTATCATTTATGACTGCTATAGCAGAAGGCAAGAGGCAAGAGTGAAACATCATCCTAGCTACAGCTATATATATAGCAGGAGTCAGAATTCAGGAGTAAAACCCTCTGGTCGTGGGAGTTTCATTATCAATTGATGTCCTAACTACCCTGTCCACAGCTATATGTAATAAATTACTAAAAATATGTTTACAAGTACAGAAATTAAGAGATGATTTAACGAAGGCAGGGGACATGAGGCAGTAGGCTTGAGTCCGTTTTTGTAATGAGGATTTATACCCGATTATTTCGATAAAACCGACATTCCGCACCCCCCAGTGTCACAATCGGTAATTTCGGATTTTTGAATACCTTTGATAATAATTTTGATACAAAATCGTTGAAATCTTAGGTGGCGATCGCCAATCTCAAATCGCCAAACGACCATTTTTCGTTGTGTGACAGTTTAGGGTGCGGAAGGTGGGATAAAAAATTACGGCTCTCCTAGAGTGGTTATGGTAATTTAATAAAAAATGACGGCTAAAAACCTTATTACACAAGGATTACATCAATCAAACCAATAGATTTAATAAAAATTGATTTTGATTTTATTGAATCTCTTGATACATAATGAATTTAACCAAGTATTAAGTGTTAAATGGTCATATCTAGTCTAGGAGAGCCAAAATTACTAGCACTATAAAAATAATCTGAGGCAAATTGTACCCATGAATAAATCATTAAATGAATCCCTATCTCAGCAAGTTGCCGAAAATATCAAAAGTAAGGCTAAACAGCCTTTTGAAAATGCTTATAAGGCAGTATTAGCAACTGAAGGTGCAAGATATGTTCAAGGTTTTTTAGTTTTTGCTGGTAAGCCATATAAACCAATTGAACACGCTTGGATTGAGTTAGAAGATGTGATTATTGATCCAACATTTCCCCATTTTCAGAAAACTGCTCAAGAACTTTGGTACTTTCCGGCTCAAAGTTTGACTGTCAAAAAGCTGAAAGCCATCATTGAAGAATCAAAAGAAGATTACCCAGAAGATGATCCTTTACCAATTTATGGTGAAGTACCTTATGAATATTATGGTGATTTAATGTTAGGTGGGCAGGAATATTTAGCAGCCTATCAATCGGCTGAGGTGAAATGTCGAGAAATTAATGAATTAGATGCTGAAAAAAACTAATAAGATTTACCATCACTGCCAAAGTATTCCCGATAGCTGCAAATTTTATCACCGCTCACGTCAAAAGCCACTGCAACACGATTTTTGTAAGGTTGTCCAAATAGACTGCCTTCATCTCGAAATTCAAAGATAACAGTTTTTTCGTTGCTGGTAATGCTATCTAAAGAAGTTAGCTTAATTCCCGGGTTAAAAGCTTCGGAAACGTATTCAAAAAAATCTTTTGCTCTTTCTTTTCCTGTATTTAATCCATGAAATTTTCCCATCGGAAACCAAAAGGTAAAATCGTCTGTGAGCATATCTAGAAAACTTTGCCAATCACCAGTTTCTAGACCATTTATAAAATACTCAAATGCTTGTTGAGCAATTTTTAAAGTTTTTTCTGATTCTGTTTGCATCTAATCTACTTGTTGGTTATAAATTGACAGGTAACTCCAGTTAAAAGGCTTTTACTGTCTAGGTTTTATCATACAGCCGTTTCCGAAGATATGAGGTACACAGTTAGCGGTCAGGATACCCGCACCACAAGAGTTTTATAATTCATCTCTGTACCTCATAACACTGCTAAGTGCTGTATGTTGATATTCAAGCATTAGAATCACGCCATCGACATTACATTATCATTAACGGCGACTGGGAACAACGCTGGCAAAAGGCTTGTATGGCAGTAGAATAAGTTGTTGACACAATAAAAGAAGCGATCGCAGTTCCGTTGTAGTTGTGCGATCGCCCTAATTAATTGATACCTAGCCAAAGGAATCAATTTTAAAGATTATATTTCTGATCCTGGTAATATCGGGTGCAGTGTGATCCCCATCAGGTGTCTCACCCCGCATACCAAAAATAGCTTACAGCTACTACATTAACGTCACAGATTTCTTACTGTCACCTGTCACCTGTCACCTACTCAACAATCTTTTTTTGACTTCCTCTGCTAAATCTACCAAAGCCACTTCTATTTGTTCACCTGATTTCAAATCTTTTAATGATGATTTTTGCGCTGTGGCTTCATCCGCACCAATAATTACACAAAATTGAATTCCTTGTTTATCTGCTGCTTGAAATTGTTTACCCAAAGGACGTTTTTCAAAATTAGTCACCACATTAATTCCGGCTTGTCTTAATTGCTGTGATACCTTTAAATAAACAGGCATTAAATCTTCCTGCATATTCACCACCATTACCTGTGCTGGTGTTGCAGATAAAGTATTTAAAATACCAGCTTTCAACAAGCGACTAATTAACCGCGTTAAACCAATAGAAATGCCCACTCCCGGCATTTTTTCCCCTAAAAACATTCCCACTAATTCTTCATACCTGCCACCAGAACAGATACTACCCAAGGCTTCATGTCCAATTAAAGTAGTTTCATAAACTGTGCCAGTATAATAATTTAAACCACGGGCAATAGATAAATCAATACAGAAACGGTTGTCTGCAACTCCTAAATTTCTTACTCCTGTAATTACGGTTTCTAATTCACTAACTCCCAAATTAAATTGCTCTGATTCTGTAAAACTTTGCATTAAATGTTTAAGTTTATCCAAAACATCTTCAACACTACCATCAATTTTAATAAACTCAATTATCTTCTCTGTTTGTTCAGAAGATATACCTGCTTTTTCTAACTCTTGCTTAACTTTTGATTCACCAACTTTTTCCAAATTATCAATAATGCCAATACAAGTTTTAATTTGAGTTTCAGCAACTCCCACAGACTGAAAGAAACCTGTCAGAATTTTGCGGTTATTGATGCGAATGACAAAATCACCGATATTAATTGCCTCAAATATTTCAGTGATAATTGCTGGCATTTGGGCATCATATAATAAGCTCAGTTTACCACGAGCCACTACATCAATATCACATTGCCTAAATTGCCGAAAACGTCCGTCTTTTGCCCGTTCTCCCCGAAATACCATATCCATTTGATAGCGAGCAAAAGGAAAAGTTAACTCATTTAAGTGACGAGCAATATAAGCTGCAAAAGGAACAGTTTGATCAAATTTTAAAGCCCTAGCTTCCGAACCAGTTTCCCCAGATTTGTCCTTTTCTGCTTGGCGATTTGGTGGTAAAATCGGGTCAATACCATATATTATATTATCGCCTTGATTTCCCTTCGCTTGCAAAACTTCTAACCGTTCTACTGCTGGGGTTTCAATTGGTGTAAAGCCATAGCTTTCAAATACACGCCGGATAATATCTAATAAATGTACTTCTAGACGCTTTTCACTAGGCAGAAATTCGGGAAACCCGCTAGGAGTTGAAAAATTTATTTTGTCGCTTTTTGCCATGTCTATAATTTGTCAAGTTGGAACTTAATCACAGAATTACTATTGTACCCTTTCTTCCTGAATGAAAGTGCGTTGGTGAATTTTATCATTTTTAAACCAGTGCCAAGTGCGAGCGCGATAGTTATTATCAGGACTAATTTGAATCATTTCATACAAATACATATCTGGGAACTGTTTATAACCAAACCAAAAAATAACTGTTGCATCATCTACTTCCCAGGCTTTACCTTGAATGCGTTCAGTATCAAACCAGAGTTTTTTATCTTGATAAGTTCCTGGAAAATGATGTTCTTCTTGTTTACCATCAGCCCAAGTATAACGATTGATTTGATAGTAAGAATATTCAGTATTTTCAGGAAATTGGCAACTTAAATGAGATTGATGTTGATCGAGAATTTTACCATTAATATCAATTAAGGTATAATTTCCCACCCAATCACCTGCGTGACGGTCTAAAACAGGCATTTCTAAACGAATGTTAGACATAATTGGTTGCGTAAATTGATAATTGATAATTGTTTCATTCCAGGTTGAAAACCTCTTCTTTCTCGGAAAAAAAGAAAAATTTTCTATTTCCCCATCCTCTCACTTCCAGGTAAGGAGAGGTAATTGTCAATTGTCCATTCCTGAACTGTCACCTTTCCTATTCTCCATCATTAAACCACCAAGGATCTTTAGTAGAATTAGTTTTAATCAAAAAAGCTTTTTTCCGCAAAAAGCGTTTCAACCCTGCGGCACCCATGCGCGAACCTCCTAAACCAGAAAATTTAAAAGAGTTTTTCTCTCCTTCATGCATCATAGCCGTTAAACCTGCATCATTAATACTAATAGCACCTACATCTAATTGCATCCCAATTTCAAACGCTAGTTCTGCTGATTCTGCAAATATAGCCGCACTCAATCCATAAATAGAATCATTTGCTAAATCTATTGCTTCTTCTACTGTAGAAAAAGGCATAATTGGCATAATTGGTCCAAATGTTTCTTCCGTCATCACTTTCATAGAATTGTCAATTTCGGTGAGAACTGTAGGCCGACACCACCAACCACCACCTAATTTTTCCACCTTACCACCACAATGAATTACTGCACCTTTTGATATTGCATCTTGCAGATGTTCGTTAATAATTGCCGCTTGATTTTCAGAAATAATAGGGCCTATTTCTCCACTTTCAACTGTAGGATAAGCTAGTTGTAAACGATGGGCTTTAGCTACTAATTGATGATAAAATTCAGAAAATATAGATTCAGCTACATAAATTCGCTCAATTGATAAACATGATTGTCCAGAATTAAAAACAGCACCCCATAAAATGGCTGAAGTTGCTAAATCTAAATCCGCTGATTCTAAAACAATAGCTGGGTCTTTTCCACCCAATTCTAAAAAAGCAGGAATAAAGTTTTTGGCTGCTGTTTCTGCAACTACACGCCCAGTTTCTACACTACCTGTAAAGCATACTATATCAACTTCTTCTATTAAACTTGCTCCTGTTTGTCCTGCTCCCTCAACGAAATTTAAGACATCCCGTAATTGAGGAATAGTATTCAATGTCATCATCAAAGGTGCAACAAACCGAGGAGTGATTTCACTGGGTTTAACAATCACAGCACAACCAGCTAATAAAGCCGGAATCGTATCAATTGTAGACAATAACAGGGGAAAGTTCCAAGGACTAATAACAGCGACTAAGGGGTAAGGAACAGCAGTTTGTTGTAAAGCAATAAAGGGAATAGATGTATTTTTAGCAGTTTCTTGTAGTAACTGAGGGGCTAAATTACACCATTTATCAATACTATTTAAAAAAGAATCTATTTCTAATATTGATGCTGATAATCTGCCTGTATCATTTACTAACGCATCTGTTAGCTGTTTACGTTCAGATAATATAGCTTGCTTCCACTGTTTGAGTGCCTCAATTCTACCTTCAATACCTATTTCCTGCCAATGAATTTGTCCTCTCCGTAAACGGTGACATTGCTGAGACAGCAACTTTGGAGGAGGAGGGATAATGACATAATCAAATTTACCTGTGCGGGGGTTACGAACTTCTATTGGTTTTGTCATTGGGAACAGGGAATAGGGAACAAGGAATAGAAATTTTCAAATTATCTCTTATTTGGTGAGGCGTGGAATGGTTTATGCTTATATTTGTTTTTGAATTTGTATGAAATGTTTGTAGCCTATGTTGCCTTTTCGCATAATATTATTTATGTAAAAGTTTGACTAGTAGTACATTTGGGCATAGATAGTCATAAATTTTCAAGCCTTGATACAACATATACAGCCTATATCAGCAGTCATACTAATGCACAAAAATATTGACATAGATCAATGATCAATTTTTTCTAGAGGTTTAGCAATACCTATGCACTTAAATTTACCTATTCTTAACAAACTCTCCAGTTGCCAAAACTTACTCATTGCTGGAATGGGAGGAGGCTTTGATATTTTCTGTGGTTTACCCATTTACTTTGAGTTGCAACGCTTAGGGCTAAAAGTGCATCTTGCTAATCTTAGTTTTTCTAACATTGTTTTTTCCAAAGCTGCCAATCTGCAACAAACAATACTATTAACGGAAACATTGGCAGGTATCACTGCTGAGACAGAAGAGTTACCTGTCTACTTTCCTGAACTTTATTTAGCACAGTGGTTAAAAAAAGAATTTAACACAGCAACTACAATTTGGTGTTTCAAAAAAACTGGTGTTTTACCTTTAGTAAGTAACTACAACCAACTAATTGAACACTTATCTATTGATGGTATTTTATTGATTGATGGAGGAGTTGATAGTTTAGCGCGAGGTGATGAAGCCGATATGGGAACTGTAACAGAAGATGCTGTTTCCATTGCAGCAGTGAGCAAACTAACTCAAGTTCCCTTGCGGTTAATAGGATGCTTAGGTATGGGTGCAGAACGAAATATTACTCACCTTCATATATTAGAAAATATAGCCAGTTTAGCTAATTCAGGTGGTTTTTTGGGTTCTTGTTCCCTACTGAAACAAATGCAATGTTATCAAGACTATGAAAAAGCTTTGTTATATGTGCAGAGTCAACCAAATCAAGAACCTAGTATTATTAACTCATCTATTATTTCCTCAGTACAAGGACATTTTGGAGATTATCACCTGACATCAAGAACTAAAGGTAGTAAATTATGGATTTCACCCTTAATGTCGATATACTGGTTTTTTGAATTATCCGCAATTGTAGAACAACATTTGTTTTTGTCTCAACTGTTTTTAACTGAAACACTAGCAGATGTTCTTCAGGAAATGCTAAAAATTATGCAAAACCGACCTCGAAGAATCGCTGATAAAACTCCTTTACCTTAAATTTCACTTAGATTAATTAAAATTAAATTGTTGCCACTGCACTATATAAATAGGAACATTAAACCACATATTATTCTTTTCGGGAACTTTCACTTTAATGACTTTTAAATATTGAGGATCAGCTTCAATCCAAATTTTATTTCCTATATATCCTAATGTATGTTGACCATCTTGAGTAACAGCAATATCTCCTGGTTGAATTTTGCTATGGTCTAATTCATTAATACTATTAGCCTTCATAACTACTTTTGTTTTATTTCGATATTCTTCTGCTAAAGCTTGAGCAGAAGCATCAAACCACCATATAGAAATGCCTTCTCTAATGAGTTGAGAATTAAGAGAAAGCAAACCATATTTTAAATTTGCACCTACTAATCCCTGTCGCACTAAACCTGAGCAATCAATCCCAATTTTATTTTCACCACCCCAAATATACTTAGTTCCTATAAAACTATTCATTTCTTGAACGTAATATTTTCTAAGAATATTTGGTTCAAATTTATGTCCTGGTAAAATAGCAATTACAATACTAATAATACAAATACAAATACTTATAAACCTGATAATTTGATGATGCCAAAATAAAACTAATGCTCCAACTACAATCCAGGCTATTAAACACACTGTAGCTAAACGAAAAATCCCATAACTAACAGGAGCTAAAAGCAAGACGACCAAAAAGAACCAAGACAAACTCCAAATATAAAGTAAATAACGGCGTTGCTTTATTGGAAGTAGCATTTTTATTGCTCCATTAGGTACTATTTAAAATAGTAACTTTATTATTGTTGTTATGTCTGCTCCCCAAAAATTGCGGGAATTACTCGCACGTCCTGAAATTATCGTTATTCCCGGCGTTTATGACTGTCTGAGTGCAAAACTGGTAGAAAAGGCAGGATTTGAAGTTGCTGCTACCAGTGGCTTTGGTATTGCTGCTTCTACCCTGGGTTTACCTGATTATGGTTTTCTTACCGCCACGGAAATGCTCTATAGCGTAGGACGTATTGCTCAATCAATAAGTATACCCTTAATTGCAGATTGTGATACAGGTTACGGTAACGCTCTGAATGTAATGCGGACTGTTAAAGATGCGGTACAGTTAGGGTTAGCTGGAGTCATTTTAGAAGACCAAGAATGGCCAAAAAAATGCGGTCATTTTGAGGGAAAACGAGTTATATCTATGGCTGAACACGCTGGTAAAATACGTGCTGCTGTAGAAGCCCGTGGTGATAGCGGTTTGGTTATTATAGCCCGTACTGATGCCCGCGCACCTTTGGGTTTAGAGGCAGCTATTGAACGTGGTCAAGCTTACATCAATGCTGGTGCAGATATGTTATTTGTAGAAGCACCACAGTCAGTAACAGAATTACAAACCATAGCCGCAGCTTTCCCCAATATACCGTTAGTAGCTAATATTGTTGAAGGTGGAAAAACTCCCCAAATTTCCCCAGCAGAATTACAAAATTTGGGTTTTAAAATTGTCTTCTTTCCCCTAACTGCACTCATGGCTGTAACTGAGGTAATGAGTGCTTGTTTTCAACACCTTAAAGCCCAGGGAACTACTGCTAATTTTCCAGGTTTGGTTAGTTTCAACGATTTTCAAGAAATCATGGGTGTTGCTCAATATCTGCAAATGGAACAGCAGTATCAGAGTTAAACTACTTACAGTTTTTTCTTTGTCAGTGTTATAGTAGATGGAAGTAGGATAATTAACTCTTAATAGAGGTAATTTACTCAACCTAAAACTATGTCCAAAATGTCTAATAAACAACAAACAGTAGCTACAAATTACCCTTGGTAACGTTTAAGCGAACCATCAGCATAAAGTTCTAAGGGTACTAGCTCAGTTTTACCATTAATTTTTACTTGAGAGTAAACAACTTTGAGCAATGGCGCATGATTTTCGTTGTAGCGTAAACACATAAAACATCCTCTCTTTCTCAATTATAAACTTTGCTCTGTGGGTACAAATTTTATACATATAAAATTAGAAAT
>NZ_LUFH02000041.1 GCF_001586785.1 Sphaerospermopsis aphanizomenoides BCCUSP55 | reverse complement strand
GAGGCAGGAGGCAGGAGGCAGGGGGCAGGGTGCAGGGTGCAGGGTGCAGGGAGAAAATTCATTCTTTCTCCCATACTTCTTCTTTCTTCTGTAACTCCTGATAGCGAAGCGTGGCGTAAGCCATACTCCTGATAGCGAAGCGTGGCGTAAGCCATACTCCTGAACTCCTTTTAAACGCTTCTAAAACCAAGCAGTAAAGTGCAGTACATACACGATTGGAGTTTAATGGGATCAATCAGTTCTTATTTCCAATTGGAGTATTTTGATTTTGAGTTAAAAAAAATCGTATGATCTGGCTGATTTACCCATTAAACAATGGGCGTTACGTAGTGGCAGTAAATACATACATAATACAAAATATCTTGGGTAACGCCGCTGTTACCAAAAGCAAACTCCCCTTGCTGCTCCTCAAGATATTGCGCTCCTGCCACTGAAGTTTCTGAGGGTGGAGGATTAAGACTCTTAGTTTCTATCAGTATTTGAGCAATTTTTCTCAACCACTGATAACCTGGACTCAGCCATACTCCTGTATCTTTCTGTTCACAACTTTAGATATTAATTTTTGACATTGAGGTTGACCATGAGATATCGCGCTTTAATTGTTGCATTCTTGGCTTTATGCTTAGGGCTAATCACTGCTTGTAGTGATGCTCCCTCTACCAGCAGCAGAGACTTGCTAACTTACGAACAAATTCGAGGCACTGGCTTGGCTAATAAATGCCCTCAGTTGTCAGAAACAAGCCGTGGTTCTATTGCTTTGGATAACAGCAAATCTTATACCATCAAAGAACTTTGCCTAGAACCTACCAATTACTTTGTCAAGGAAGAACCTGCTAACAAACGTCAAGAAGCGGAATTTGTCGCTGGCAGATTGTTGACAAGATATACTTCCACCATTGACCAAGTACAAGGCGACATCAAAATCAATCCAGATAATAGTCTCACCTTTGTAGAAAACGATGGTCTTGATTTCCAAGCCATCACTGTCAAACTTCCTGGTGGTGAGTTAGTTCCTTTCCTGTTTACAATCAAAAACCTGGTTGCACAAACAGAGCCTGGGCTGACCAGCATCAACACCTCTACCGACTTTGAAGGTTCTTTTAAGGTTCCTTCCTATCGTGGTGCTGCTTTCCTCGATCCCAAAGGTCGTGGTGTGGTTTCTGGCTATGATAATGCTGTAGCTCTACCTGCCCAAGCAGATGACGACGAGTTAACTCGTGCTAATGTCAAGCGTGCAGAAATTCTCAGTGGCAAAATTTCTTTACAAATAGCCAAGGTAAATAGTTCTACTGGAGAAATTGCTGGTACTTTCGAGAGCGAACAGCCTTCCGATACTGACTTAGGTGCTGGTGAACCTAAAGAAGTCAAAATTCGCGGTTTATTCTATGGTCGAGTTGAAGCGAATCGCGCCTAACTCCTCTCAATAAACAGTGCTGAGAGAATTTTTTTCTTCCATTCGTAACGACCAGTAACAAGGTCTGTGGGACGTTATTAAATTAACACAATTTAACTCAATTGCCCCTGCTTTTGTCGGCAGGCAATTGGGTTTTTTTGTGGAATGGAAACCCAAACAAGATGATATAGCAGGAGTCATGAGTCAGGAGTAAAACCCTCTTTCTGTCTATATTTCAATTTAGATACTGTACCTCATTGATCTGCAATCTGCTGTATATTATATCTAATTTTTTTCTCTAGCATACCCACAACTACAAGCGATCGCTCTCCCATCATCTCAAAAAAAAGCGATCCCTTGAGCTAATTAATCTTGCCAATTTTGTTTTGCTCTCGTAAAAATTTCATCTATAGTCTGATCTTTACCGATGAGGATGGGTATCGTAATTGCTTACTATTTCAACGTCATAAGCATAGCCAGAAGTATTATAATTGCCGACGAGGGTAGGTGCTGCTGGGTTGCTGATATTGATGATTTGCAGTCCTGAATTACCATCAGCCACATAAGCATAGTTACCGACTATTGTCACATCCTTGGCATAGCTTAAACGATTCCACACACTGACTAATGTGGGTGCAAATACTCCCTGGTAGGCATTGAGGGTGTCTGTATGAAAAACAGTCTCCGACAGATAAGGTAGAGACGTTGCATGAAACCTCTCTACATCTGTAACGGGGAATGTCACCTCTAACTCCCAATTTCCCCCTAATGCTGCATTTCCCGTCTTTGTTACTGACGCGCTAATGGTTGCGTTGGTAATCTCATGGAACTTTTTAATAAACTCTTCCCCTGCATCTCCCGCAGCGACGTTACACCCATAGAGTAAGATATTTTTACGTTGCCAATCTTGCAACAACCTAGTATATTTACTGATATTATCTAAATTTAGTTGACCATTTCCTAAATATAAACACCCTGGAGAACCGTGGGAAACGATGTGAATGGTGGTAATATGGGGATTTTGTTGTAATACTTCCGTAATTTCCACAATACCGTCTCGATGTGGAGAAAGAATAACCGCTTCTACACCTTCAATCACACCTGTTTGTAAGGTTTGGTAGTCATCAACAGCAGCATCAATAAAAATAACGTTGGAAGTCTGATTGAGTAAAGATTTGTTGAACATAATTGTGTTTAATTTACTGACTTGCCAACATGATTACTGGTGCTTGTATTATTTATCAAGATCACTGACTAATTCAAAAAAGTGATCTTGACAAAAAACAAACTTAAATACATGGGACTGAAAGCTTCTGAATACGGAAAGCAAATTATCAAAACCAAGAGAGAAGAATTAGGTTGGACTTATAATAACTCTCGATGGTTAAAAGCCGCAGGTCAACTTCTTGACCCTAACTGGCCAGATGAGTTATTTTTTGAGGCAAAATATCCTCCAGGTATTTCTGAGGGAACATTAAAACGGTTTCAAGGTGGTAAAAAACCAATTGATATTAAAATCTTTAAAGTCTATTGTCAGGTTTTGGAGTTACCTTGGAGGGATATTGCCGAAAGTTGTTTTGTTGGACGTAACCAGATAGTTACAAATTTAATTAATATGTTGCAAGAAAGCCACAGGTTAATTTTATTAACTGGAATAACTGGCACGGGTAAAACGGCTTTAGCTGAAAAAATTATATCAGAACTTCCAGATAGCTATACTGAAAAGTTAAAGTTTTCTTTTGAAGATAGTGAACAAGAACCATTATTTGCTAGTGTTGCCACACAAATTATATCTCAGTTACAAAAATTAATTTTGCCATCAGAAATTAATCAACCAGAGAATATTATGCTCTGCTTAGTTGATTATATATGTAATCATCAATGTGTATTATTAATTGATTCTTTGGAATTAGCTTTACAAGGAGATCAAAACACTGGTTGGAGTAATTTTAAAGATAGCTGGTGGGAAAAATTTTTTCGGGCTTTGATTGCTTCTCCTCGATGTCAAGGTAAAATAATTATTACTTCTCAAGAAATGCCTATCCAACTAGAAGAAATTTTAATAAATTCTCATTATTTATGTTGTCATGAATTAGTTCGCGGTTTTACCGATATAGAAATAAGAGAATTTTTTCAAAGTGAGGGAATAGAATTTGCAGAAAATACAGAAATAGCCAATTATCTCCACCGCATAGGAACAGCTTATGAAGGACATCCACTAGCTTTAAAAACTATTACTGGTGAAATCCTTAATTTTCCTTTTAATGGAGATGTCAACAGATATTGGTGTGAATACAGAAGCGAAATAGAAGCAATAGAGCAAGCTTATAAAGACCTGGATTTAGAATCATTAAATGATAAATTTCAATTAGATTCTTATAGCAAAAAGCTGAATTTAGCATATTGTTATGTCCGCATTAAAAATGCTGAGGCATTAGTCTATATAGATAAAGCATTAAATATTGCTAAACATCTCAAATCATCGGAATTATTAGGTATGGGATTAGCAAGATTAGCTTATTACTATTGGCAACAAGGAAATTATATTTATGCATTGATGTTTATACTCAAAAGTTTTTGGGTATGTCCTCCTTGGAAAAATATGAATAGCATGAGGACTTTTCAAATAGCCATCCAGGTGATTAGGAACTCAGTTAAGCAAGCCATTAAAAAATATATTATTTACTTTAAAAATAATTGCAAGTGATTTATTAAACACCACTACCAAATAAATTATAATAAACACATAATAAACTAATTCGTGTTAACCGAACCACCCAGATTAGGGTTAACCGAATATCTTTATAACTACTTTATCGGTTCGGTAATCATCATTAAATAAGTGCAAAAAACCGAATTTACAACATCCTTGGCAATCACTAATATGGTAATCAAAGAGTTGATTAAACACTCTCACAAACTAAAACCAACAAAAAGATAGAGGAAGAAATATATGACACTAGTTCGTTACAACCCCTGGAAAGAAATCGACACTTTGGAACGCCGCTTTAATCGCTTATTTGATGAATTAATTCCAGCTAATTTAAAAGATTTAACTACTGTTGCTAGAGTTCCTGCTGCTGAACTTACAGAAACTGATGATGCAGTTATTCTCAAACTAGAAGTTCCTGGTATGTCCCCTAAAGATTTGGATGTTCAAGTCACAGAAGATACTGTTTCTATTAGTGGTGAAAGAAAGTCTCAAACCAAATCAGAAGAAAACGGAAAAACCACCAGTGAATTTTACTATGGTCAATTCCACCGTGTAATTCCATTGCCTGTGAAGATTCAAAATGACAAAGTACAAGCTGAATATAAAGATGGGATTTTGAATCTTACTTTGCCCAAGCTGATTGCAGAAAAGAACAAAGTTGTAAAAATCAATCTGGAGCAAAAATAAGATTCATTATCTGTCTCAAGAGTGAAGACAACGAAAAAGTTAACATCTAATTAATTTAGCCTAGTTGTTTGTATCAACTGGGCTTTTTAATTTCATGGATGCTGGATGCTTTTTTCTCTAAGTTATCAAACCCAGCCGCTTAACTATATTGATTCATATTCCCAAGGATTAATAATCTCAATTCCACACCCTTGAAAGTCAGAAACATTGAGTGTTGCTATAGCTGCTTCAGACTTTTTAGGCTTCATCAGTTCTGACAATACATTTGTGTCAAGAATAATCATTCTTCAAAAGTTGATACAGTACGAATAGGTTCTCTCGCTATTTCTGGTAAATCAAAATCTCCAAAATTTGCAAACCGCTGTTCAATCCGAGTTGCTAGATTTAAGGAATTTTCGTTATTTTCTGTCAGAGTCATGTAGAGAATTTCTTTGGCTTCTTCTTCTAAAGAACGTCCGTTTTTTTCTGCTCGTTTTTGCAGACGAGATTTGATTTCATCATCAAGGTTAGAAATAATAATATTTGTCATACCTAAAATAAGCCTCAATCGGATTTACATACCATCTTACTTTATTCGCTTGTATGCCTAACCCACTTGACAAATAAAATAGCCTTACTTGTGCAGAGGGTTAGGGGTGGGGTTTAAAAAAATTGGTTAATTCATCATCTACTTATTAATTGACTGACTTAGTGAAAGCAGGTCTGACAACTTAATCTGTAAAGCCGATATAATTAAAATTACCGTTCTTACCAGATTGTTAAAATTCACCTGCCAACGGGGAAATCCTTTGTACAACATTTCTCGATTCACTTCATACAAATCACCTAACCATTCTTCTCGTCGTTCTGGTGGAAAAAGGTAAGCAATAGGAGAAGCAACCCAGCGACTAGCCCAAGTTTCCGCAGGTTCAAATTTCTTGTATTTGCGTAATTTATTATCTAGCTGAGATAGCTTTTCTAGTTTTTCTACTAATTCTTCTTCTTGGTTTATCAGTTCTTCTGCAACTTTAATAAATTGCTCTGGTTTTAATGATGGAATACCTTGTAAATGCTGCAAATTAATTCGCAGTTCTCTAACAGTCAGTTCCCAATCATGATCTTCAAATTCCACACCTGCTGTTTCCCTAACTAGGTTGCCAGGTAAGTAAATTTGCACGGAAAGACTGGACTGCTTCGAGTGTGGTAACACCGCTACCTGTAAGTTTATAGTAACGTCGTCTTGCGCCACCTCGTTCTTCACGTCCTTCATCTCCCCAACGGGACTCAACCAACCCTTTTTTTTCCAAAGAATGGAGAACAGGGTAAAGTGTACCGATCCCCATTTGACGCTGACCACCACTAGCTTCTTCCATAGCTTGCGGAATTTGCAAACCATAGAGTTCTTTGTCGTAGAGCGCCAGCAGTACCAGTTCTTCGCGGGGCGAAATTTCGACATTTGTGTGTCCTTTATTTAATACTTGTTGGCGGTTTGTCATGGACTCTATATCTCCCGTGATGTGGTCATGAATTGTGGCAACGAGGCTACTCACTGTTTCGACCCCGTGGGCAGTGAGGCTTTTATCTAAAAATGAGTGTATCTTATAAATTTGATAATTGCCAAGAGGTAGGGGTAAAAAGTTTGCTTCAGATCCCCAACTTATAGAAGAGGTAAGGGATTTGGGGGATTGAGATAAAATAAAAGTTGTTGTTATATTCTCTATTATCTAAAGTGTCTGAATCTCTACAAGATAAATACCTAGCATTAATTGATGAAATAGTTGAAACCACCCTGAAAGGGAAAATTAGCTCTGTAGAGCAGGTATATCAAATGTTACTCAAAGGTATCACTTCTGGTACGGGGGAAGTATTTGAGTTAGCATTGAGCGATCGCTTGACAACCCTGCAAACCCAAGTAGACAGCGAAAAAGACGAACTGAAAAAAGCCAAAGCCACCCGTAGTTTAAGAGCAATTAAAACTATTCAAACACAATGGCAACGTTGGCAAGAACAAAACAAAGCCACAGAAGCTTTAGCTTTAGCAGTACGAGAAATTACAATTGCCAGTAATGATGAACGTTTATCCGTATTACTGCGCTACATTGACCCCAATCAAAAATATCCCTTAAACTTATCGCAATTACAACAATTAGCCAAAGGTTTACAACAATTTGGTGCAGCTAACGCAGATTTAATGCAGATATCCACAGGCATTACTCAGGGGATCGCTTCTTGGCAACGCATCCAAGAAAACCTCCTCAGTTGGATGTATGAACAAAAAACTTCTCTCGGTTTTGGTGGAGTACCCGGAGAAAGAGGACCTTGGGCAAGTTGGGCAAAATTAGTCAAAAGTGAAATACCACAATCATTTTTTCAGACTTTAGCAATAGAACAATCAGCAATTGAATTTACCCAAAAACAACAAAACATTACGCTCAGTAATTGGGTAGAATTAACAATAGTTTTACAATTTTTACAACGGGGACTAATTAGCTGGTTTGATCAACAAGCTTATGATATTCAAGCAGGTCCCAAATTATCTATTTCCACATTTTTGACCTTTGCAGTTATTTGGAGTCAATTAGCAACCGGTTTTCAAACCCAAGCAGTAATATATAGTAATGGCGCTTCACAAATCATGCTCCAAATTCTGCGAACCTTTGCCCAGCGTCCTTATTTTCCACTCTACGGTGGAATTTTTGCCTCATTTTCTGGTAGTTATTTACGGGATGCACTCGATTATTTAGACGAACCTCTACGGTATGCGGAAGGAACACAAGAAAAAGCCAGAATTTTAACATTATTAGGTTATTCTCAACGAGCTTTAGGAAATTATCCGCGCTCAATAAATTTCCATCAACAAGCTTTAGAAATTGCGAGAAATGCTAGAGATACAGCTTGTGAAATTGCTAATCTTAATCATCTTAGTCGTACCTATCTACAAGAAAAAAATTATGCTGAAGCCATTCACCATAGTCAAAGAGCATTAATATTAAGTAGACAAACAGGTGACAAAACTGGCGAAACCAACGCGCTGGTGAACTTAGGTTATAGCGAAGTTATTCAAGCACAGCAATTAGAAATCATCGACTCAGAAGTTTATGAAGCCGCAATTAATTATTTAGAACAAGGTTTAAAGTTAGCAGAAAAATTAGGTGATATTCAAACTCAATCTTTATGTTTTAGTAGTTTAGGTATTGCCTATTTAGTAACTGCACAATATCAAACCGCTATCAAATATTTAGAACTCGGTTTTAAAACAGCACAAATTTCAGGAGATTTATATCTTCAAGGCAGAAATTTAGCTTATTTATCAGAAGCTTATTACAACTTACTAAATTTTGAAAAAGCCCTTTATACAGGTAGTTTAGGAATGTATCTATTAGAGCAAATTTCTTCCCAAGATTGGCAACAACCCGCAGAGTTATTGACAACTATAAAACGACAATTGGGAGAAGATAAATTCCAAGTTACACTGCAACTAAATCGCCCCAAAATTATTTCTGTAATTGGTGTAGATGGGTTTGATTATATTCCTCAATTATTGGATAAATATAATAATTCGTAATTCGTAATTCGTAATTCGTAATTCGTAATTCGTAATTCGTAATTCGTAATTCGTAATAGTGCCTCCGGCAAGCTACGCGAACGTAATTATTTATTTTTTCCCCCACACCCTACACCCCACACCCTACACCCCACACCCTATACCCTACACCCTACATCTTCCCCATCACTGTCTTCAACAATTGAGGAATTTGTGCAGGATATTCAGCTATAGGAATTTGTGCAGCTTGGAAAGCCGCTAATTTATTTTGTGTAGTGCCAAAATTGGGGTCACGTTTGACAACGGTTGCTAAATTTCCTGTCTGATGCCAATATTTGCTTGGTGGTGCGTGTCTACCTGCCACATAAGCAATAACTGGTTTATCAATAGCTTCAGCTATGTATCGTGCTGCTGCTTCTTCACTCTCTCCTCCAGGTTGACCGACTAAAACTATCGCTTCTGTAGTTTCATCCTCATCCAGAATTTGCAACCATTGAGGGAAAGATGAACCAACAATCGCATCACTACCAATACTGACACTAATTGACTGACCTAAACCCGCTTTGGTTAATTCCCAGGCTACTTCATAGGTAAGAGTGCTACTGCGACTAACAATTCCCACAGAACCAGGAGTATAAAATTCACTAGGTTGAGTGCCTAAGAGAATTTTACCAGGGACGATAATTCCTGGGCTATTTGGTCCTACTACCAAAATTTCATGAGTTTCTGTTTTGCGGAGTAGTGTCACCATATCCAAAGGTGGCACACCAGCAGAAATAATAATTAACTGTCTGATATTAGAAGCGATCGCTTCCAAAGCCGCATCTAGAACTTGGTAAGGATGGACACAAATAATCGTCGTATCAATTTGCCCAAATTTTGATATTGCTTCTTCTACTAAATCAAACACTGGCAGATCATACTTTTGTTGTCCACCACATCCAGGATCAACACCACCTACCAAATTAGTACCATAAGCTTTCATTTGAGCAACATGAGTTGCCGATATAAATTCACAAAAACCTTGAATTAAAACTTTGCTATCTGGTCTTAAGTTCATAAAATTTAGTGATTAGTTATTAGTCATTGGACATTGGGCATTGGGCAAAATCAAGTCAAAATTCAAAATTCAAAATTCAAAATTCAAAATTCAAAATTAATTAACTTTTTTTTCCCTGCTCCCTGCTTTCTTAACTGTCACCTGTTCCCTGTTCCCTGTTCCCTATTCCCTATTCCCTGTTCCTACTTTTTGTAAGCAGGTAGTTTAGCCAAACGGACTGCTTGTGCCACGGCTTCATCTAAGTTCTCTACTACTATTAGCGTGTCACTTTCAGAGTTGAGTGTAGCTAAATATTTTCTAGCACTCTGGAATTCAGAACCAGCAAGACGGATAACCAACCGAGGCAAGTATCTGGGTTTATTTTTACTGCCATTAGACAGATAAGATTTGAGTTCTTGTGGGTCTAGTTGTATGAAGTTGGCAATGGCTTCTGGCATTTGGGAGACATCAGGAATAGTACCCAAAAAATTAATCAGAATCACTTGAATGCTTTTATCAACAGATAAATTTCTCAGACCTGTTGCCAAGCGATCGCAAAAAGTATTTGGTGTAGTATCAGTTAAGAAAGAATGTCGTAAGTTTAAAGACACACCGGGCTTACCACCAGCATTAAAAACTGCATCCAAGGTGGTTAACAAAGAACCAGTCCCATTAGCTAATATACCGATTTTCCCATTAATTCCTATCCCATTACCATCACCCAAGATACCGTTAGTCTTGCTAACTTTATTACGGTTCATTATTTTTGCCGCCATTTGGGCTATTTCTGGATGACGGTTAATTGCCCTGGGGTTGACTCTAACTTTACCATTGAGTGCCATCACTTGCCCAGAAGCACTGACAGCTAGAGGATTTATCTCTACTAAATCCAGGTCTTTCTGCACAAATAACTGGTACATTTTTTCTATAATGTCACTGACTGACTGCATCAGCGCCCCCTTTAAGCCCATTTTCAATCCCAGTCTTCTGGCATAAAATGGTGAGAATTCTTGTTCTACAACCACATACTGCATTTTCTCCCCTGGAGATTCCCAATCAATATCTGCTTCTTTACAACCCAAAAGTACGGGACGACACAAAGCTGTATCTAAAACAACCGCCAGATAAAATTCATCTTTGGCATCATACTTGGATTCTGCCAATAAAACCTCTGGCAATTCTCCCCAAATTGGTAAATTAAAGATATTTTGGGCAGCTGCGATCGCATCAATAGTTGTTTCCACAATTCTCACACCACCAGCTTTCGCCCGTTCATCTGCGTGTACTTGCGATTTTAGTACAATCGGATAGCAAATTTTTAAGCGTTTTAAATCTGTAGGATGGTCAATTCTTTGGGATGGTAATACAGGAATGCCCATCTTGCCAAACCATTCTTTAACTTGGTACTCCAATAAATCCATTGACACACACCTTGTATTAACAATTTCAAAGCAGGTTTCTAGTTCTGTCTGATCATCTACACAGCACTTAGATTACATAATTACGCTTTGGTTAGATAAAAAATTTATTTAACACGAATCAATTTTATCGAATTCGTCAAGACTAGCAAATTCCTTTCCATAACTCCAACTACTTTGACATACTCCCCGCCCTTCTAGGGTAGAGATTCTGGAACCACACAGCAATTGCAATCAGATCTGCTACTAGCCCCCCTACACCCTAGTTCCAGCAAGGAGGAAACAAAAACCCAGTCACAATTCCCCAAGCCAATTAACAATTTTCAGCTTCACTGCACGGGTAGTATTAGAACCACACCCCTTGAGTCAACTTGCCCGTCTCTAAAATTACCAAATTATTCTTGTATATTTTTCCTTAGATAATTTATACTCGCATTGAAACTGTCAATTCACCTGCTCAAAGATAATAAAAACTATAAAACTATATAGAACATTAGCTGTAAGACCATGATTAAAGTAACATTACAAAAAGAAGATATGCAGGTTTTAGCCAGTACCTTACAAGAACAACTACTGATGGAAATGCCATCTGGGCAGGTTTTTCAGGTTAAGTGCGCTCTCAAAAATGATGAACTGATGGTTTTAACACAACATCCTCCAGGTGTAGCTGTTGATACTGAAAAAGTCTTTGCCGTACTTGAGGAAGCACTCCAGTGGCAATCTCAATATCATGAACAAAGAACACAATTTTATGTGAGGGTTTCTGGAGAAAAGCTTCCTTATGCTAAACATTCCATAATTATCCAAGCCAAGATTATACAGGATCATCCAGAAACTATCTCAGAAGAAGCCAGCAACGGACTATATCAGAGTACAGCAAAAAACCAGTTAATTTTTCCACCGCTGAATATTTCTGAACTGCCCTCTCCTGTCGATGACAATATCTCGGATAATCCATTTAGTTCCCTGACAGATGATAATATCACCGATACGAAATTTAGCTCATTAACAGACGATAATATTTCTGATAATCCGTTTAGCTTACTAACAGACGATAATATTTCTGATACGAAATTTAGCTCATTAACAGATGATAATATCACCGATACGAAATTTAGCTCATTAACAGACGATAGTATCTCCAATACGACATTTGGCTCAGATGCTTCATTTAGCTCAGATACAACCTTTAGCTCAGATACTTCATTTAGCTCAGATACAACCTTTAGCTCAGATACTTCATTTCTTAATGAGAGTGACAATAACGCAGCATACGAAGAAAAGTTTGACCCCTTCACTGATGAAAAAAATTTCTCAAAGCGCAAAAAAAAGGTGTCTCTTCCATCCTTACCCATACTTTTAGGTGGGACATTGGGAGTAGTAGTTATTTTTGGTGGTGGTGCTTTCTTTCTGACTCGTGCTTGTGTGATTGGCGAGTGTAAAGAATTACAAACAGCCGAGCAATTTAAAAGCCAGTCTCAACAATTAATCCGTCAAGCTAAGTCTGAAAAAGAACTAGTAGCAGTACAACAACAAATAGATACGGTTATTTCTGATCTTAAAGTAATTCCTCAATGGTCGCCTCGTTATCAGTCTGCACAGGAAATAACTGCAAATTTTTCTGACCAGTCAGCAAAAATCAACCAGGTGGTCAAAGCTTTAGAGTCTGCATCTGCGGCAGAGCAAAAAACTAAAACTCCCGCAACTAGCCTAGAAGAACTACGCGCCAGACAAACTTTATGGCGACAAGTGATCATACCACTAGAGTCTATTAAACCTGGTAACGAACTATATGGGTTGGTGCGGGTAAATCTGCCCAAGTATCAGAGTAATTTACAAACTCTCAATCAGCAGTTGCTAAATGAAGAATCATGGTTGAAAAAGCTCACCACAGCCAAAACTGTGGCTAATTCAGCCCTCAAGCGTGAAGCTGCTGCTAAATCTGCTAATGACTGGCAACGGGTACAGTTTGCTTGGCAAGAGGTTGTTAATGATTTGAAAAGTATCCCTGCAACCAGCACAGGACATGAGGAAGCAAAAAATCTGTTAGCAGATTATCAGCCGAAACTCATATTGGCACGCAACCGCGCTAAAAGAGAAAATACAGCGGCTCTCAACTTCAAACGAGCAGTTGATATGGCTAGTAAAGCTAAAGCTTATGAAGCACAGAATCAATGGCAAGCAGCAATAGCATCTTGGGAGCAAGCTGAACAGACAGCTAAACAGGTTTCTCAAGATAGCTCTTTCTATAACCAAGCACAATCTCTGATTCAATCTTATTCGACAGCCGCAGCACAGGCAAAAGAAAAACAACAAGTCTATGGAAATTTAGCACAAACTCGTGCTGATTTGGGCAAAACCTGTGTTAATGGGACGCGATTTTGCATTTTTAATATCGAACCTAATAAAATTGTTGTCCGCTTAACCCCGGAGTACGACCAAGCATTACAAACTGCTAACCCTGATATTCAAAGTCATCTACAAACTTTGCAACAAGCTCTAGGAGTAATTGGTGAAAATGCCAACTTACCCATATTTCTCTATAACTCCCAAGGACAGGAAAGGTATATGAAGATGCCTCAATAGGAGTTAGGGGTGTAGGGTGTAGGGTGCAGGGTGTAGGGGCAGGGTGCAGGGTGCAGGGGGTAGGGTGCAGGGGAAAAATTACTTCTTTCTTGTTCTTTCTTCTTCTTCCTGTAACTCCTGAACTCCTGTAACTACTGAACTTCTGTAACTCCTGAACTCCTGTAACTCCTGAACTCCTGTAACTACTGAACTTCTCCTTCCTACAATCCCAAATGATTCTGTAGTGCTTGGCGCATTTCGTCTACCGGTACTGTTTCCTGTTGCAACCAGATTTTTAAGGCTGCTGCACCTTGTTGGACTAACATTTCTAAACCATCAATGGGAATTGCACCTTGTTTTTCTGCTAGTTGTAAAAATTTTGTAGGTTTGGGAATATAGATTAAATCATAAGCAATGACACCTGAAGGTAAATTTGCCATATCATCACTACTTAAAGGTGAGTCATCTATGTGGGGATACATCCCAATGGGAGTTGTATTTACCAACAGGTTCGCTTGGGGAATTAGCTTTGGTAATTCTTCCCAGGAATGTACTTGAAATTTATCTGCAAAGGGTGAATTCTGCCAACTTTGGCGAAAGTCCTTCAATTTATAGATATTTCGCCCTACGAGATGAATTTCTGCCAAACCTAACTGCACACAACCAGCGACAATTGCCCTAGCTGCACCACCATTTCCTAAAATTACCGCTTTTTTTTGACTCCAATCTTGCTGATATGTGGTTTGCAAAGGGGCAATAAATCCTTCTACGTCTGTGTTTGTCCCTACCCATTTGTTACCTTGACGGGTTACGGTATTGACTGCACCTATAGCTTGGGCGATTGGTGAAATTTCTGATAATAAAGGTATTATTGCTTGTTTGTGGGGAATTGTTACACTAAAACCAACAACCCCAATAGTTGCAAAACCTGCGATCGCAGTTGCTAAATTTTCTGGTGCAATAGGAAAAGGTAAATAAACATAATCTAACCCCAACTTTGCCAATGCTACATTGTGCATCACTGGTGACAGAGAATGCTCTACAGGATGTCCAATCACTCCCAACAGTTGAGTTTTGCCGGTGATACTCTGGCAATAATTATAATTTTGGCTATTCATTATTTAAGTCGAGTATTTTTTAGTTATAAATAAAATTATACTTACTGAAGTAAAGGAATAAGGTCATACTACTCGGTTAAGGCTTTTTTGGAAATTATAAATAACGATATTGCAAGGGTTTCAGCATTCTTGATTTTGTTAACCGAGCAGTATTGTAAAACTTCGCCAAATATTGCGACACTAGCTTGATTAGTTCTCAACTTATCTCGTTTCCTGTTCAGTTTCAACTTTGTGCAAGTGAGAAAAATTACGCAGCACTTTCTTCATACTGAGCTAACTTCTCTAATATCTCTACTAGCTGTTCTAAGGTAAACTCACCTTGGGCTTCTTGGCTGTAAGAATTTGTGTAACTAACAGATTGTCTTGAGAACTGGTTGAAGATGGATGTGATGAACTGCATTTTTTGTACCTACTGAATTTGCACATCCTTATCCTAGACTTCAATTGTGTAAAACTTGTGGACAAATGTGGAAAATAACACAGGTGAGTTATAAACCTTAATTTGACTGCTAATCTAAAAATATTAACAATACTTAACATTGATTCAGATTATGCAGACAGCTATAGCACCCTCTACAACTCCAATTCCCGGACAATACTGGCAATGGCGTGGACACAATATTTACTACGTACAAGCAGGAGAGAAACAACCCCAGCGTCCCCCCTTATTATTAGTACATGGTTTTGGTGCTTCCACAGACCACTGGCGAAAAAATATTACAAGACTGTGTGCAGATTTTCAAGTATTCGCCATAGACCTTTTAGGATTTGGACGGTCAGCAAAAGCGAAATTGCAGTATAGTGGAGACTTATGGCGTGACCAATTGCGAGACTTTATTAGTGAAGTCATTGGTGAAAAAACAGTATTAGTCGGTAATTCCCTTGGTGGTTATGCTTGTTTGTGTGTAGGGGCGGAATATCTTGATATTGTGGCTGGGGTAGTATTACTTAATAGTGCGGGGCCTTTTTCTGAACCGGAAGCTATACAAGCGCAAGTTCAACCTCCTAAAAATCCTGTACAACAATTATTAGGTAAAACTGTCAAATGGAGTTTTAAACGACGTTTATTTCAGGCTTTATTATTTCAATATGTGCGTCAACGTTGGGTAATTCGTCGTACCTTAGAAAAGGTTTATTTGGATAAAACTGCAATTACTGATCAATTAGTAGCAGAAATTCAACGTCCGGCTTATGATCAAGGTGCTTTAGATGTCTTTGTCTCAGTTTTTAGCACTCCCCAAGGAAAAAAGGTTGATGTTTTACTTAAACAATTAACTTGTCCTTTATTATTGTTGTGGGGTGAAGCAGATCCTTGGATGAAAGCGCGGGAACGTTCCCAGAAATTTCGTCAATATTATCCCCAATTAACAGAATATTTTCTCTCTGCTGGTCATTGTCCCCATGACGAAGCACCTGAGCAAGTGAACCCGCTTTTACGTGATTGGGTTTTATCTATTACTAATTGATAATTGATAATTGACAATTGATAATTTAACCATTCAAGGTTTAAAGCTTCTCCTTTGTCCGGGTAAAAAGATAAAAGCTTTTCATTTTCCCATTCAATCCTCTTCCTTCCAGCCAGAGGTAATTGTCAATTGTCCATTATCCATTATCCATTGATAAACATCTAAAAACCTGGTCAGAGGTGACCAGGTTCTAGCGGATTGAGAAGTTTCAAATTGTTAAGATTAAGTAAGTAATTGAAAGTCAAAAACTAGGGTGGATACTGAAACTACAAGTTCAGCATTATTCCGTTTTTCCGCTTAGGGATTTGGCGCGACCATCACTAATAGTCGGAATGCCACTTTAGATTTGAAATGCTAAAACTTGTTGGGCTTTTGACAGGGGACACACAGGTCATTGCCCGATTGGTTGGTTGTTTTTCTTCCTGTGTCCTTATGAATATAATCTAGCATTCCCTAGTTAAGATGCGATCGCTTGTTTACTAATCTTGACGTTTTGTTTCAATTAGCAATATTGGTGACAGGTGACAGGTAACAGGTGACAGGTGACAGGGGGAAAATTACCAATCACCAACTATCAACTATCAACTATCAACTATCAACTATCACCATTCCCACATAATTCCTGTATTGTCAAAATGATCGGTAACAATGCGGCCACTTTTGTCTATTTGGGCAATTTCTGTGGCTGAAAGTTGAACTTCTGCGGCTTTGGCATTATCTATTGCTTGTTGAGGATATCTTGCACCAGCGATCGCATTTGTTTGGGGTTGGGCAATTAACCACGCCAATGCTAACTGCGCTAAACTACAATTGTGATTTTCGGCTATAGGTTTGAGTTGGTCTAACGCCTGTTGAGCGCGTTCAAAGTTTTCGTCTTGAAATAACCTATTTTTAGCTCGGTTATCTTCTGGGTCAAATTTATGTCCCGGTGCAAATTTACCAGTTAACAATCCTTGGGCTAGAGGTGAATAAGCCAAAATCGAAATATTGTTTTCAATACAATAGGGCATGGCATCAGTTTCTACATTCCGCCAAAATAACGAATATGGTGGTTGTAAACTATCAATGCGTCCATATTGGGCAGCTTCTACTATTTGTTCACGAGAAAAATTAGAAACACCGATAGCACGAATTTTACCTTGTTCTTTGAGGTGATTTAAGGCACTCATGGTTTCTTCTATAGGGACGATTTCACTTTTGAAAGAACCAGCAGGCCAATGAATTTGGTAAAGGTCGATGTAGTCGGTTTTGAGATTTTTTAGGGAACGTTCACAAGCTTCAATCACTTGTTGATATTTGAGATGATTGGAAAAAACTTTCGTGGCATATTCCACGCGATCGCGCACATCAGACAAAGCTTCAGCTACAATCTGTTCAGAATGCCCATCACCATAAACTTCCGCAGTATCTATGGTTGTAATTCCGGCTTCATAAGCAGCACGAATGGTTTGAATAGAGTCTGCATCTTCTATTCCCACCCACATTCTTTTCCCTGCTTGCCAAGTTCCCATTAGAATAGGTGATATTTGGACGGAGGATGTACCCAGTGTGCGTTTTTCCATAGTTTTGCTCTAAATTTCTGACAACAGCTACAGTAATTAGGAAACCAATAAACTTTTAACCTATTACCTGTCACCTGTCACCTGTCACCTGTCACCTGTCACCTGTCACCTGTCACCTAATATAAAGATGCTCATGGAACTGACTACCACTTTTCATGCTCTCAAAGAATGGTCTGTAGCGGTAAATGCTTTAGAAAGCGGCCAAACGATTATGTTACTTCGTAAAGGCGGTATCCATGAACGGGGAGGACGCTTTCAGGTTGCATATCCACAAGTTCTGCTCTATCCTACTTACGAGCATCAACAATCTTTTATGCTGAAGGCTGAGTATGCTAATCTTGTCTATCCAGTCACTTCAGGATGGCATCCAGAAACTATTCGTATCGGTAGCTGGGCAGAAATTACGGATATTTTACCCGTTGCGGATGAGTCTATTGTCAGTGATTTACTGCCTTTTCATATTTGGAACGAGTATTTTATTAGCGATCGCTTGAAATGGAAAGCGCGTCAGCCTTTATATATTCTTCTGTTAAGGACTTATAAACTACCTCAAGAGCAGTATATTCCTTATTTGCCTGAATATGGTGGTTGTAAATCTTGGATTGATTTAGATCAACAGGTGCGGTTAGAAAGTTCGGAAGCGGTTTTATCTGATGATGTTTATGGTGAGTTAGTTGAGACTATTCGTGGGATTATTGGCGATCGGTTGTATGCGGTATCTTTGTAAGTAGGAGTTGCGGGTATTTGGGGATGGGAGGTTATAGTTTATTGGGCAAATTCTAAGCGTTGTTTAACCTCTTCCCAACTAGAACCACTTGTAGGATTTTTTTTGTAATTTTCTAAACGTCGATCTAGTTCCTGTTGTTGGGCTTCACTCAAGGGTAATTCCTCTTGCTGTTCTAAGATGCTATCCCATAAATCTTCAACTAGTTGGATGCGTTCAGCAATGCTGATTTCAGAAATGTCAACTTTCAAGAGGGGTTGGAGACTCATAAGTAGAGAGTTGGGGTTGAGCTTTCACCTATTTTATAACATTGGGACATTTGTAAAATTAGAGCAAACATTCTCAGTAAATCAGTCTTGAATTCAATCCAACCTACAGCTAACTGAATATGTAACATACTGTAGTACAATGGGTGTGGCTGACATATCCTCGTTACTATTGACCATGATTCGACCGACCACACCAGAAGACACAAACGCACTAATCGCCGTAGCTAAAACTATTGGCTTTCAGCCGCAAGAGCTTGATTATCTGAGAAAAATGCTGTTCAATTACTTGAAAGACGGCGAAACTGAAAGTTTTTGGCTTACCTACGCAGAAAATGAGCCTGTTGGAGTCGCTTACTGCGAACCGGAACGGATGACTCATCAAACGTGGAATCTGCTATTAATCGCCATCAGAGAAGACCTCCAGGGACAAGGACGGGGCGGGAAACTGCTGGACTATGTTGAACAAACATTAATAGAACGTGGTGGACGGATGCTGCTGGTGGAAACTTCAGGACTTCCCGACTTTGAGCGCACACGGTCATTTTACGTGAAATGTGGCTTTCAGCAGGAAGCACGCATCCGAGATTTCTACGCAGAGGGAGATGATAAAATCGTGTTCCGCAAAGTGTTGAATGCAGATTAGACTACGGTTTAGGGTAATGGGCGACAGTGGATTTAATAAGTACCCAAGCAAAATTAATTGTACATATTGATTAAAAACAAAAATGTCTGTATTCCTTACCTATTCCCTATTCCCTCTTCCCTATTCCCTCTCCTAACTATAAAATTTATTTTGCACGACTACTTAACCCTGCTGGAGCAGATTATATATTTTGGGGGAGTGGGATTTCCTGCCGTAGTGCTGAAAGCGATCGCCTATTTTGTAGATTGGTTTAAGGAACGCAACCCAACAGCAATAGTGTTAATGTTGTTGATGTTTATTTGTTAGAGTTCATTTTTAGCTAGATTTATAATGAGTTTAACAAAGTCATTTACCAATCAGTAAAATTTAAATAACCAAAAATCACTCTATGCTTATGAATGAAAAACTCCAAACAGAAACAGACAAAAGCCAGACAAGCACTGATATAGAGAGAAATCAAGAACAAGAAACAGAAAAAGTTTTATGTCCTCACTGTCAGCGCACTGCTACGAACGGTATTAAATGTAAAGGTATTTGTGTGGCTGACAATGACTATTAAGAGTTTTCAATTGGAAAATAGCCATAGGAATCCCATTTGAGTTTTACTCAGTAGACTGAGGTCTTCTAACTCAAGGTACAATTTCCTTGCATTTAATAAATTTTCTGATTTGGTGATGATTCAGGAATTTACTCTCGTCTACCAACCATTACAAAAATCATCCAATCTAATCTCCTTCCAAATCTCAGAAACCTGCCACCCTGTATTGCCAACCGAGTGAACTATAGGATTATCTCGCCCAGGATTGTAGTTATAGTTAGGTTGTTGATTATCTACATTGATTGCTGTTGTTTCCTCAGCTAAGGTTTCTGGAGCGTTATTCATCTCAGTTTGAAGATTTTCTTCTTCTGACTCCATACTCTTGATTTTATTGATAATTAATTGTTCAGATTTTTTAATGAGTCTCATAGTTTATCCCTCAAAGTTTTGAAAAATTGCACATGAAAAAACGAGAATCTTGTTATTGATGTTAAAATAGACTAAGGTAGTCTTTCAATCATCTTCAAAAAGATCCGCAAAAAGATTTGATGAAGTTTATTTGTAGGAAATTGCCTGGAAAAACTAGGATACAACAAATTTGTTACCAATAGAAGTGTTGTACCGAAAAATTGTCAGCATTTAGCTAATGCCTGACGGCAAGCTACTCGAATAGCTTTCAGCAGTCAGCTTTTTAAAGGTTACGCCAAAAATCACGCTAGTGATAATCTAAGGTTTGATTAAATATTCTGACTCCTGACTCCTGAATTCTTACAAATTAATTTTGCTTAGGGTAAGTAGAAAGGCGTAAAAAACCGAAGTATGTAACTAAAAGTAAAGTTACCCCAAACCCTCTTCCCTCCAGCATAGCTGCCTCCTGCCTTGCCCTAACGATAAATATTCATGCCCACCTGCTTACTTATAATTTTGTGCTTTTAAACGAACATAATAAAAAAGGGTAAAGGCTAAAGGTTTTTAACCCTTTTTCCTTACCCTATGAACCGAGTAATGTGGAAATGGTATTCAGAATTAACCAGCGTTCGCTAAAATTAGCTCGCGGGTTTCTGTTTTTCTGACTCTTACCTGTCCATCGTCATCGACATCCACAATGGCTGTATCACCTTCAAGAATGTGACTCGATAAAATAGCTTCAGCCAGAGAATCTTCTAACAGACGCATAATAGCTCGACGTAACGGTCTAGCACCATAACTGGGGTCGTAACCTTCTCTGACAACCAGGTCTTTAAAGCTTTCTGTGACTTGGAGTTTTATTCCCTTCTCCATCAAGCGATTAGCAACATCCCGGAGCAAGATATCAGCAATTTGTTTGACTTCTTCTTTGTTCAACTGAGTGAAGACGATAATTTCATCAACACGGTTGAGGAACTCAGGACGGAAATAATTTTTCAGTTCTTCGTTTACCAAGTTGCGGATACGGTGATAACTGGCATCGGCTTGGTTATCAAATTCAAACCCTAAACTCATACCACCTTTTTCAATTACCTTAGAACCAATATTGGATGTCAAGATAATTAAGGTGTTCTTGAAGTCCACTTTCCGACCTTTAGCATCGGTGAGGTGTCCGTCATCCAAGATTTGCAGCAGCATATTAAATACATCGGGGTGCGCTTTTTCGATTTCGTCGAAAAGTAGCACTGTGTATGGTTTGCGTCGCACTGCTTCTGTCAGTTGTCCGCCTTCGTCGTAGCCTACATAACCTGGAGGAGAACCGATGAGCTTGGAAACGTTATGGCTTTCCATGTATTCGGACATATCCAAGCGAATCATGGAATCTTCAGAACCGAAGAAGTACGCCGCTAAAGCTTTGGCGAGTTCGGTTTTACCAACACCTGTGGGACCAGAGAAGATAAAGCTGGCGATGGGGCGGTTAGGATTCTTTAACCCCACACGGGCGCGACGGATGGAACGAGAAACGGCTGCAACGGCTTGTTCTTGGCCAATGAGGCGTTTGTGTAGGGTTTCTTCTAAATGCAACAATAACTCTGACTCTGATTCAGTGAGTTTGTTAACGGGTACACCTGTCCAAGAACCGACAATCTCGGCGATGTCTTCTTCGTCAACGATCGCTTTAACTGTTTTCAGGTTGTCTTCTAAGTCCAGTTTGGCTTGAATTTCTAGTTCTTCTTGATGGAGTTTACTAGCTTTGCCAAAATCCTGAAGTCGGATGGCTTCGGCTTTGTCTTTGGTGATGTTTTTGAGTTGCAGTTTAATTTCTTTGTTAGTGACGATGCGGGAGTGGCGTAAACGCACACGAGAACCAGCTTCATCAATTAAGTCTATGGCTTTGTCGGGCAGGAAGCGATCGCTAATATATCGATCTGATAACTGTGCTGCTGCTACTACTGCGTCATCAGAAATGGTGACTTTATGGTGTTGTTCATAAGCACCGCGCAAGCCGTAGAGAATTTGGATGGTTTCTTCTACAGATGGTTCTCCCACCAAAATTGGTTGAAAACGCCGTTCTAGGGCTGCATCCCGTTCGATGTGTTTACGGTATTCATCCAAGGTAGTTGCGCCGATACATTGAAGTTCACCCCGTGCTAAGGCTGGTTTGAGGATATTAGCTGCATCCAAACCGCCTTCTGTGCCACCAGCACCGACTAAGGTATGAATTTCGTCAATCACGAGGATGATATTGCCCACTGAGCGAATTTCATCCATGATTTTTTTCAGGCGTTCTTCAAAGTCTCCACGGAAGCGAGTTCCCGCCACTAACAAGCCCATGTCGAGACTGATAACTTGCTTGTCGAGCAAAACTTCCGGTACATCTTGGTTGATAATGCGTTGCGCTAAACCTTCGGCGATCGCTGTTTTACCAACTCCTGGTTCTCCAATTAAAACCGGGTTGTTTTTGGTGCGCCGACCAAGAATTTGTACTGTCCTTTCAATTTCCTTTTGACGACCCACAACAGGGTCAAGCTTGCCTTCTTGTGCCAGTCGGGTGAGATTTCTGCCAAACTCTTCTATACTTAAGTTTTGGTTACGTCTGGTACTATTACCACCAGCAAAAACAGTGACATCTTCACCCAAACGACTAATTACAGCTGCGCGGACAGTTTGCAAATCCACTCCCAGATTATGCAGCACCTTGGCGGCGACTCCTTCACCCGCCTCAGTTAAACCTAACAATAAATGTTCAGTGTTTATGTAGTTATGTCCAAGACTGTGAGCTTCTCTAAAAGATTGCTCAAACAGGCTTTTTACTTTCGGTGTAAAAGGAATTTCCGGCGGAACAAACCCAGAACCCCGACCAATAATTTTTTCTACTTCCCGACGCGCATCTTTGAGGGTAACACCTAACTCAGCCAGCACTTTCGCAGCCACACCAGTTCCTTCTCCCATCAAACCTAGGAGAATTTGTTCTGTTCCTACGAAATTGTGTCCCAGGCGGCGTGCTTCCTCCTGAGCTAACATGATTACCCTAATGGCTTCGGACGTGAAGTGTTCAAACATAGCGGGTTCTTGCTCCCTTGCTGCTTGGACTTTGGGTGAGATAAAGTTCACCCTTATCTAAAGTTTTTTGTATTTTCTTAAAGACAATGTATCTTTATTTAACACTAGATGACAGTGGTGAGAGCCGTATGAGCTAGGGTGTGGTTGCCGTCTTTAGGAGTACCGAGGGCTGAGTACCGAGTACCGAGTGCTGAGTGCTGAGTGCTGAGTACCGAGTATCGAGTAAATTTAAAGTTATGAAGTAGATCATTTTATATTCCGTAGAAGATAACTTTTCTGGAACTGTTCTACTTTCAACTAAACTGAACTTTCAACTAAACTGAGAACTCAGGATGACATTTAGGACTAAGCACTTACTACTCTCTCACTGAAGATGACAGAAACCTCACCAAGTAAAGACCAACAACATCCGCTCTACAACCGCGATCGCCCCCTTATTAATATTTTACTCGCTCAAGAGGCAACAGACTACAATTTAGCAGAATTAGCTAGGCTGAAAATTCGTTATCAAGGCTTCCCAGGCGCACGGGACATTCAAAAAGACCTAGATAAAGTTTTGCAAAGCTGGGGTTTAACGGAAGCTGAACTTTTCGCCAAAACTCGCCAATTACACGAAGTTGGCGGCATTTATAAAAGTCGCGGCAAAAAAGAAGAGGAAGATTGGAATTAGTCAGAAGGAGTTCAGGAGTTCAAGGAGTATGGCTAACGCCACGCTTCGCACTTCAGGAGTATGGCTTGCGCCACGCTTCGCACTTCAGGAGTTCAGGAAGAAGAAGAAAGAAGATTAAAGAAATAATTTTTCCCCTACACCCTACACCCTAAACCCTAAACCCTACACCCTACACCCTACACCCTATTCCTTGCTCCCCTGCTCCCCAGTGTCCTCAATAGCAGTTTGAGGTGGTGTAGATATTTCTGAATCTAGCTGAATTACATCAGGTGTTTGGGTTGGGGTGGGAGTTATAACTTTGGGTTTCTCTTCTGGTGTTTCTGTAATTGGTGTTTGGGTTGGGGTGGGAGTTATAACTTTGAGTTTTTCCACTGATGCTTTTTTTATGGGGGTGGGGATGATATTTTTAGGTTTTTCTACTTGAGGTTTTTCTACATAAGTTTTTACTATTGGCATAGGTACAGGGGTGAGGACTTCTGGCTGATTCATAGACGCTTTGAGAGAGTCTAGGGTAACAGCTACCTTAGTTTGTTGCTGCATATCTTGTGTAGAAGATACCAGTTTGCTCAGACCATTTACCAATTGCAGGAGATTTTGACGGAATTTGGGATCACCTGTTAATTCATCTAAATCAGATGTAATTTTTTGTGTATTTTCAAATGTCACTCTAGCAGCATCTAAAGTTTGTTGTAGGAGAACAATATTTTTAGGATCATTTAAAGTTTTAGAAGCATCCTTTAAATTAACTGAAGCTTCAGCAGCATTAGCAGAAAGCAGTTCTAAATTTTTCAATAATTCCCCTTCAGTTAAACGATTAACCGCAGGTGATAAACTGCTGACTGTCTGACGCAGTTGATTACTAGTTTGGGTAATATTATTTAAAGTTCCAACTAAAGCCGAACGGTTGGTTGTCAATAAATCATCTAGGTTATTGAGCAAACGACTGGCTTGTTTTGCAGTTGTACTAAATTCGCTGGCTGTTTCCCCTAATTGATTTGCCGTTTTAGCGGTAGTGACTGTGAGTTCATTTGTAGCTTTTTGGATGGTGACAGCAGTATTAGAAAATGTTCCGATTTGTCCTTTAAAGCTTTTGCTCACACTTTGGAGTTCTCGACTGAGATTAGCAACATTAGCAGCCGCATCAGCAGAGGTTACTAATAAGCGATTAACGTTTTTATAAAATTCCTCGTTATTATACTGAGCCGCAAAATCTGATGATTGACGAATTAGTTCATCAACGCTGATACCAATTTGACCTTTTAATTTACTAGATTCATGACAAATGATCAGACTGGGATTACAATCTTTATCTAATGGTTTAGCAATATTAGTCTCTGTTGGTAGGTTGGTTTTTGGAGTAATATCAATAATACTTTCGCTAATTAATCCACTTTGATTTGCTTCAATTTTAGAATCAGCAGGAATGAGTAAATTCGGATCATTTATTTCTATTTCCACCGCAACGGCATTTACTCCCGGTTTAACCTTGGAAATACTACCCACTTTCACACCACGATAACGAACTGGTGCGCCCTTTTGCATTCCTCCAGCGTTAGCAAATTCCACCACAGCTTTATAAGAACTGCGTCCGGGAGTGATTCTATTTAACCATAAAAGAATTATTCCAAATGCTCCTAAACCCAGCAAGATTAATAATCCCACTGAGCCTTCTCTCAAAGTTCGTGTAGAAGTGAAGCCGCTAATTAGACTCCGCATTTTTTCGCGCTCCATAAAAATAGCCCTGACTGGTGAGACAAAGTTGAGAAATGACAGCGATAGATGGAAGCATGAAAACTAATACAGTAATTATTTCATAATCCAAAATCCAAAATCCAAAATCCAAAATCCAAAATATTATCAACCTGCTACTTGAATTGGACCATGTATACTCCCACTCATAAATTGTCTAATCAAAGGATCATCAGTTTGATCTATTTCTGTTACTTTACCTTGCCATTGCACTTTACCTTGATAAAGAAATACCAACCTGTCAGCGGTACGGCGAATGGTACTATCTTGGTGGGTAACAATGCAGTATGTACTACAAACGCCTTGTGTACGTTGTAAACTGCGGATTAAATCTTCAATTACCGTGGAAGCGATGGGGTCAAGTCCGGCTGTGGGTTCATCGTATAGTAAAACTTCTGGACTGTCTGCGGGACTCTCAGGGTTAGACATAATCGCACGAGCAAAACTTACCCGTTTTCGCATCCCTCCTGAAAGTTCCGAGGGATAAAGATGACCAATTCCTGGTAAACCAACCATTTCTAATTTTTCATTGACCAGTTGACGAATGCGCGATCGCTCTAATTTTGTGTTCTGATACAATGAGAAGCCCACATTTTCATCTACATTCAACGAGTCAAATAGTGCAGCTTGTTGAAATACCATGCCAATACTCACAGTATCAGTACCATCCTCAATTAAACCATCTCGCTTTTTGCCTTGGATATAAATTTCTCCGGCATCAGGTTGTAATAAACCAGCTATAATTCTTAAAATTGTTGATTTACCAGTTCCTGAAGGGCCAATAATCCCTATAGCTTCCCCTTTGTAAATTTCTAAATCTACATTATCTAAAACCTGATTTTTACCAAAGGCTTTAGAAATACCTCTGAGTTCAATTAATGGTTCTATTCGTGGTTCTATTATAGGTGATGGGTAATTGCTCATTGGTAATTGATGATTGGTGACTAATGACTAATGACTAGTATGGAAAATATTGATGTCATAGTAATTGGTAGCGGAATAGGTGGTTTATCTGCGGCTGGGTTACTTGCGCGTTATGGAAAACGGGTTTTAGTTTGTGAAAGTCACACTATTGCAGGAGGTGCAGCCCATAGTTTTCAAAGACGCGGTTTTGATTTTGATTCTGGTCCCTCCTTTTACTGTGGTCTTAGCGAATCCCAGAGTTTAAATCCCCTTAAACAAGTTCTCGATGTTCTCGGTGAATCTCTCCCAGTTATACCTTACGATCCTTTAGGACATTATCATTTTCCTGAAGGCACTTTTGCAGTGTATAGCAATGCTGAACGCTATCATCAGGAGTTACAAAAAATCACGATTTCTGGTGCTAGGGAATTTAAACTGTTTGAACAGCGTCTACTAGGACTTTACGACGCAATGAAAGGTATTCCCACCTTAGCACTGCGGGCTGATTGGCAAGTTATACCCCTATTGTTACAGCGTTATTTTCTTTCTTTGGGGAAAATGTTGTTAAATTTGCCAATTGTGCAAACTTCTGTTGGTAGTGTTATGGATGCTACCATCAAAGATCCTTGGGTCAGGCGACTGATTGACCTAGAATGCTTTCTTTTATCTGGTTTAAAGGCAGAAGGAACAATTGCCCCTGAAGTAGCTTTTATGCTTGGTGAACGCTCCCGTGCTGGGGTTGAGTATCCTGTGGGGGGTAGTAGGGCGATTGTTGATGCTTTGGTACGGGGTTTGCAACGTTGGGGTGGTGAGTTGCGCTTGGGTTGTCACGTTGAGCAAATTCTGGTGGAAGGGAAAAAAGCGGTTGGTGTGAAATTGCGAAACGGTGAAATTTTGCCAGCACCGATAGTTATTTCTAACGCTACACTTTGGGATACTTGTAATTATTTGCTACGTTCTGAAGATTTACCTGCAAATTATTATCAAGCTGCTTTAGATACACCAGCAGTTGCAAGTTTTATGCACTTACACTTAGGCATAAAAGTAGATGGTTTAGAGAATTTAACAGGACATCATGTGGTAGTTCATGATTCTCATCAAGATATTACTGTTCCTGGTAATACTTGCATGATTTCTATTCCTAGTGTATGGGATGCTTCTTTAGCACCACCAGGACATCATGTAATTCATGCTTACACTTTAGAACCTTATGCGGGATGGGAACGTAATGATGGTTACGAAAATCAGAAACGGGAAAAAGCACAAACTTTATACCGCGCTCTAGAGCGAATTATCCCGGATATTCGGCAGCGTGTGGTGTTGGAACTTATTGGTACACCTTTAACTCATGCTGGTTATTTGCGACGCTATCAGGGTACTTATGGGCCTGCTATTGCTGCGGGTAAGGGGATGTTTCCGGGGACGCATACGCCGATAAAGGGTTTGTATCGGGTAGGAGATAGCACTTTACCAGGAATTGGTGTGCCGGCGGTGGCTGCTTCGGGTATTTTGTGTGCGAATACTTTGGTTGATGTGGGGCAGGTTTTGGAGGTTTTGTAGTTTTTTTAATAAACCACAGAGGACACAGAGGAAAGAGAGTTTTAAAGAGATTTTATGTCAATCTTATTAATAATTCAGGTATTGCCTTTCTCAATTATCTATCTTTTGGCACTACTATTAACAAAAAACCCCTATTATAACATAAAATAAATTCTGAAAGAGGTCTATTCTGTAATTTTCCAGAAAACTATTGTATTTGGGTAAAAATGTCGTTACTTGTAAGTTAGAGGTAAAAATCATGAAATAAATATTTATGCACATTATCACCCGTCGGACACTTTCCGAATTTTGGGAGAAGCACCCTAACTCACAAACTAGCTTGCAATCATGGTATAAGATTACATTAAAAGCTGAATGGCAAAATTTTGTAGAGTTACGTCAAAGTTTTCCTTCTGCTGATCAAGTTGGTAATCTGACTGTTTTTAACATTGGCGGTAATAAATATCGGCTTATTGTGCTGGTAAAGTACAATTCTCAAAAAGTTTTTATCCGTCATGTCCTCACCCATGCAGAATATGATCAGGAGGACTGGAAAAATGACCCTTGGAATACGTAACAACAACGCTTATCTTGAATTACTTAAATCTTTCCCCCCTCGTCCTATTACTTCTGAGGAGGAATTTTTTGCTACACAAAAGGTTATCAATTTTTTGATTGATAAAGGTGAATTAACTCCTGATGAAGAAGATTATTTAGATGTTTTAGGTACTCTAGTTTATGAGTACGAAGAAAAGCAAAATCCCATACCCGATATTTATGGTGTGGAGTTACTACAAGCGTTGATGGATGAATTTAATGTGCAGCAAAATGACTTAGTTCCTATTTTTGAAACTGAGGTAATTTTATCTGAAGTTTTGAGTAAAAAACGCCCTTTAACAGTTGATCATATTCACCAGCTTTCTGAGTTTTTTCATATTTCCCCTGCTGCGTTTTTTGAGTCAGTTCTTTAAGCACAAACTTTAATCTCTAAGCCTTGCCGCAAGAGGGTTTTATTGCACAATCCCGTAATTTTGGCGGTAGTAAGCTTGATATTCCTCAGAAAGTAAAGGTTGCCACCAATCCCGATTTTGCAGATACCATTGCACTGTTAAACGTAAACCTTCAGTAATTGTTACAGCGGGACTCCAACCCAGTTCAGTTTTAATTTTATCAGCGTTAATGGCATATCTTCTATCATGTCCTGGTCTATCTTTGACAAAAGTAATTAAATTTGCTGCTGGTCTGACTGGTAAATCAGGTGCTAACTCATCCATGATTTGGCATAAAGTTTGCACCAACTGAATATTTTCTACTTCATTATTACCGCCAATATTGTAATTTTCTCCGGGCTTACCTTGATGAATAAGCACATCTAAAGCGCGACAATGATCGTTAACGTACAACCAATCTCGGATATTTTTACCATCTCCATAAATTGGTAATGGTTTACCTATTAATATATTGATACAGATAAGAGGAATTAGCTTTTCTGGAAATTGAAAATCACCAGAATAATTAGAACAATTTGTAATAATTGTGGGTAATTGATACGTATGATAATAAGCTCTAACTAAATGATCACTTCCAGCTTTTGAGGCTGAATAGGGACTGTTGGGACTGTATGCTGTAGTTTCCGAAAATGGATGATCATCAGGAGATAAACTACCATAAACTTCATCAGTAGAAACATGAAGAAAAAGATAATTAGCTGGTTGTGCTTTTGTTTCCCAATGTTGTCGAAAAGCTTCTAAGAGGGTGAAAGTTCCTACGACGTTAGTTTGTACAAAAGTCCCAGGACGCAGGATGGAACGGTCTACATGAGATTCAGCCGCAAAATGAACTATGGTATCAATATTTTCTGCTAATAAAATTTTATCCACAAGAGTGCGATCGCAAATATCCCCATGAATAAAGCGAAAATTCTCATGTGCTTCCACTAACTTTAAATTGGGGAGATTTCCAGCATAGGTGAGAGCATCCAAAACCACTACACGGTCATTTGGATAAACCTGACACCAGTGATGGACAAAATTTGCCCCAATAAACCCCGCACCCCCAGTAACTAATAACCGACTCATATTTTAGATTTTAGATTTTGGATTTTGGATTTTTATGTGAATTTTTTTATAAATTTATAAATAGGATTTTTCATGATTTGTGTAGATATTAGACACATAAAATCTCTACTGATTGATTATGAAAAGTATTTCTTTTTTAGCTTATCATATACCTTTTGTAAAAAAAGTTTTGTTAAACGCCATTGAGTGATATTTTCAAGATTACTTTAATAATGATTTTTATGATCAAAAAATTCATTTATTTCTGTCAAAGTGACTGTAAATCTTTTAATTATGTTTTCAGTCCGATGTTCTACCAACACTTCTGGTAGTAAATTCAAATAACCTGGAGATGTTAGAGATTTAAGAATCTGTTGTACATCATATTCTAGAGAATAGCCAGCAATTTTATAACAATTAAATCCAGGATCTAAGTAATCTGAAAGTCCACCGTTAACACTGGAAAAAACTTGACAACCACAAGCAAGAGCTTCCATTGGCTGTAAACCAAAACCTTCACTCACACCCTGTAACGCCCAATATTCAGCAGAGTCATAAAGATAGATTTTAGCTCGGTTAAATAATCCTGGCAAATCTTTGATATAAGAATCAACAACAAAGACATTGCATTTTTGCTGCAATGCAGGAATTAATTTTTTGATTAAATATTCAGAAGATTTTCGCGCCTGCACTAAAACATCAATATCTCGCTCAATGTGTAAGTTTGTAAATTCATCTGCAATTTGATTAGGTAAATAATAAATGAGATTATTTGGTGCTTTTTGTCCCCAATATCCCAATGTATTGCGACTGACTGTAATTATGGGGATACTGGATGGAAGATTGAATCTATAACCTGCACTGTGAGCATGATAAACTACATTGTATTTTTGCAGTTTAGGAGCTAGTTTAGCAATATCAAATCCCCAGCTAATGACAAAAATTACATCATCTAAATTTTGGGTTTGTAGTAAATCATCCAGATAAAGTTGGTTGTTTTCTCTTTGTCGATAAGTGACAACTTCTGCACTGCAAATCTGTTGAGCTAAATTCACTGTTTTTAATTCTGCCCAAAGACCACCACAAGCAAATTTTCCATCTGTTCCCGGAACTAAAAAGTAAAGTTTTCTCATACAGTAATGTAGTTTGATTATTGAAATTACTTGTGTAGATAGGGAATAAGGAATAGGATTATGATAGCGGTTGTCAGTTAGAGGAAAATATACATTCATAATAAAATGTGTCTTACGCCACGCTACCCTACCGACAGCAAAAGACTTTTAACACTGTCACCTATCACCTATCACCTATCACCTGTCACTTGTGATATTTACTCCTGCCATTTTACCTTGATAAAATGTCCTTCACGTCCCCAAGTATCTTGTGTACGGGTAATATTTTCAACCACTAAATTAAAGGGGATAGATGTTGTTACATATCGTTGGGCGACATAACCTACATCTGGTGCGATTTCAGAGGCTGTAATTGCTGCTAATCCTAAGCCTATGAGTTGTTCGATTGAACGAAATGGTAGCATTACATAGGCACCAAGCGCAAATCCCGCAGTTAATAGCATTGCTACAGATAAATTGGTACCACAACGGGGATGAACGGCTAAATCCCATTCCCCATTGGTGAGGCGATTTTGAGCTAATATTACCGCACGTCGCAGGTGACTAATATTAACTTCACCATACAGGTAAAATCCCTGTTCTGTAGATAAACCGCTTAATGATTCATTATCTAACTGCACGTAATTAGGCTGTCTAGGGAGGAAATAAGCATTTCTGGTTTCACTCAAAACCCAAACAGTAGCGTGTTCTAGGGCGTGAACCTGACGCAGCATGAGAAGTTCTTGTAAGCCCGGTATAAATGATAGTTGTTTGAGTAAATCAGTATCTTGACTTGGTGATGGTGCTATCAAGTCAAGGTTAAAGAAGTTAAAAGGAAATGAGTCACCTGAACAAGAAGGAGAAGTATTCATTTTCTAATCCAAAATACAGCAGCAGTCAGCAGTCAATCAGACTGTAACATTCTCTTTGTGTATAGCTTTTGAGTGACGGTTGATTAACTACCAGCTGTGATCAGAGCATACATTTCTTTCTAATCTATCGCTTCTACAACTGGATAGTTGCTAATTTTTGTTGATAATTTGTTGAAAATGATGAAGAACTTCTAGGACTACTTGTTAATGATTGTATAGGGCGGGGAAACCCCACGGGTGGGGAAACCCCTTCCCTACTCTGATACTTACAGTGACTGAAGTTGTGGTAGAGGTTCACACTGAAACAAAGGCGTGAGGAGGAAACTATCAGTAAACCTCAAAATTGACTTTTTGGTATTTCAGAGGAGAACAACAACGCCCGACTAGGAAATGGTTTCATCGCTTGTTTTGGGCAGAGTACAGCAGTTGACATCATTTAAACAAACTTTTCCCCACTGTAAAGCCCAGCGAACCAATGCTACTCGGTTGTCTGTCTTGGTCTTGGTGAGAATGTTGCTGATATGGTTATCAACTGTACGTTTGCTGATTTCCAGTTTGGCTGCAATCTCTTGGTTAGTTAAGCCAGCGGCCACTAAGTCGATAATTTGCAGTTCTCTGTCTGACAGACTAACAGGGGTCCCAGACTCACTAGCAGCCATGACTTATTTATTCCTCCCTTGGTATATGTACTCAATCGCTTTTTCTAATTCTAAAAGATTCTCTCAGAGCTAGACGCTATAAATGTTGCTACTAATACCAAAGTCCATATTTTCTTTGGATTTGCTCTGGATGTTATGGCAAGGTTGAGGGTGTAAGGTGTAGTGAAAATACCATTAAAATTTTGAATGAGAGACTCAAGTCTACCTTAGACAAGAGATAGAGTGATATCCCGTGCTTCGTACTAACATATTCTTAATCCCAAGTCAAAAATCGAAAATGAGATGAGTAATCCCCGTGTTTTGTGTCTTGGCGAAATTCTGTTTGATTGTTTAGCTGATCAACTGGGGCTAACACTGGAAGAAGTTCAATCTTGGACTCCCTATCCAGGGGGAGCGCCGACTAATGTGGCTTGTGCTTTAGTGAAGTTGGGAACACCAGCAGGTTTCATTGGCTGTGTAGGTGAGGATGAACCAGGAAATGCACTGGTACAGCTATTACAAGATTTAGGTGTCGAGACAACGGGTGTGCAACGTCATCCTACGGCACCAACTCGACAAGTTTATGTAGTTAGAGATTTGGCTGGCGATCGCACTTTTGCTGGATTTGGTGAATATGCTACTACAGAATTTGCCGATACACACCTCCAAGCTCAACAATTACCAGAGTCGCTGTTTACAGAAGCAGATTTTTTGGTTTTGGGTACTTTGGAATTAGCCTATCCTGAAAGTGAAGCGGCAATTCACCAGGCATTGAAATTAGCAGAACAGTATGATCTCAAGATTATCCTTGATGTCAATTGGCGGCCTGTATTTTGGCAAGATGAGAATATTGCTAAACAAAAAATCCAAGGTTTATTGAAACGGTGTGATTTCCTCAAACTGACTAAGGAAGAGGCAGAATGGTTATTTGATACTAATGACCCAGGGGCAATTACTTATCGGCTGAATTCAGTTGATGGAGTTTTGGTGACAGATGGAGAAAATGGTTGTGCCTATTGTTTAGGTGAGAACGAGGGCAAATTACCAGCTTTTTCTATGCCTGTGGTTGATACAACGGGTGCAGGAGATAGCTTTTTGGCTGGGTTTATCCATCAGTTGCATCAGTTGGGTATTCAGAGTTTGCAAGATGGAGAAACTGCAAAACGAGTGATCACCTATGCTAGTGCTGTGGGGGCGCTGACTACGATTAAACCAGGTGCGATTGCATCCCAACCTACTGTGGCTGAAGTTGATGCGTTTTTGGCTGCTCATCAACTTTAGAGGATGTTTGAAAAGTCTCTTATGGTGTATCAAATATTTTTAGATCCCCCTAAATCCCCCTTATTAAGGGGGACTTTGAATCTAGTTCCCCCCTTAATAAGGGGGGTTAGGGGGGATATAGAAGTGTTGAAAATAACCATCTCAAACTTTTAAAACAACCTCTTAGGTAGTCACACATTCAGCAGGAATATCAGCTAGAATCGGTTGATATTCCCTGCTAGAAAATGGACTAAAGTCTTCAGGCCATTTTGCGGTCAAATTGCATAACAACCGTAGCTGTAGTGGTGCCGGTACTGGGTTAACGCGCTCAACCTGTACATTTATTTCTGAATTTTTCTCCTTGAGTTTAAAAACATCATCTACAAGATACCGGGGGCAATAACCAACAATATAATGATCTTTTGTACATAATAGCAATGATTTTGAGTCATGAGGATTTTGAAATTCGTTAGCTAAATACAACATTTCTTGGGTTTGTAATTGATGAATTCTTTCAATCGCAGATGGGGGAAAATATGGCAACCCATGAGCAAAAAAATGAATTTTATATAAACCATTTTCATCAGGTTCTGGACATGGGAAAACTTCATAATGATCTGTCACCTTACGTCCTCCAGAACGAGAAAGAATAGAAATTGCATCATCTTCGCTTTCAGGAATATTGAGTAATTTAATATAATTTTTGTAATCCGGTCGGGAGCGTCGCATCACTCTGTTAGAGAACAAAGGGAATAATTCAGCAGATGTATAAACCCTGTTTAAAGCTGGGAAAGAATATAATAATTGAAACCCGAAATTGGCTTGAGCTTCTTTAGCTCCTTGGGTATACACAAATTGATAATATATCCCATCAAAACTTAATCGACCAACGGGAAACCAAGCGCGACTTTTAGGATTTTGCCAAGCTAAAAAAAGTGTCTTCATAATTTAGGTGTTCCGCAACATCAGCAATCTATTTTGATTTAATTCCAATATCTTCTGTGCAAATTCAATTGCTGTTTGTGATATTCGATGAGATGGAATACGCTCAAAAAGGTTTAACGTATCATTGCTTGACACCTTTGCTAAATTATCTAACCACAGATTGCCTGCATTTGGATAGCGGTTTTTAGCTTCACTAAATGCTTCAACAGTTTTGAGGGGTTTGCTGTCACTAACATTAGCATAAAGTACAGAGCTACATTTTTCCACATACCCCATACAAGATTTATTATTAAGCTTCAAATTTCGTTTTTCATCCCGTAGTTCTCGCCCCATACTAGAAGCATGATCATAAGTTGGTGCTAGATAAATCTTCTCCTCCACACTAATAAATGCCCAGTTTTCATGGTGTCTATCACTGTTACCGATCCAAGCATCTAATAACAGATATCCAACAAAAGTCTCGACAGCGGTTGTAATACCATTTGGTGGTGTCCAGTTGATAGGTAAATTTACTGTAGATTCATTAATGGCATTTAACACAATGTCTATTGTGTGTTGAGAAGGGTTCTTCGAGTATCTTGGATAGTCTGACACTATTCGGAATAAAATTTCGTTACCAAGGGTAAGCTTTTCATCTTGGGGGATATTGCCAAATTCTGCTAAACTTGCTTCTTCGGGTATAAATGAGGGTGAAATAATACCATTTTCACCATTAAATGTCGCTAATTCATAATTAGCATGAGGGAGTCCTAATAAATCACACAATTCAGATGCAATTTTTTCTGCCCAATCTTCACCTGTATTTGGTCTAGCTTTCTTGAATAAGCAACGCCCTAATGTTGGCTCGTGAAACCAAAATTTTTCCTTTGTTCCTAAATCCTCAATATCTTGAGAAGCATCTAGTGGAACATCAATGATCGGAAACTGATTTGACATGATTGATCATGACAGCAAACACTTACTATGGTAATCATCCCATTAACTCGCCTAAATTCCTAAAGCCTTTCTAATCTTTCCTACAATTACCTCTGGTGGTTCAGCAACATCAACGCAGATAGCATTATCTGGCTCCTCAAGAGTATCAAATTGACTTTTGAGGAGTTTTTTAGACATAAAATGATTTTGTCGTGTTTTTAGCCTATTTTCAATTAATTCAAAACTACCTTTAAGATAAACTAACTGAACGCGATTATCAACTATCAGTATTTGGCGATAATTATTTTTCAGTGCAGAACAAGCTAAAACCACATTTTTATTTTCTTGCAAACTACTTTTAATATGAGTTTGTAAATCTTCTAACCAAGGCATTCTATCAGCATCATTGAGGGGAATACCAAGGCGCATTTTTTCAATATTTGCTGATGGGTGGAATGTGTCAGCGTCGCTAAATTCCCAGTTAAGAGATGCTGCTAAAAGCTTGCCAATGGTGGTTTTACCAGAACCAGAAACACCCATGATCAAAATAATCATTTATAGCTATTTTACTAATTTAAATGAGCTTACTCAAGTAAAGGTTGTAAGCAATCAGCCGTCAGCAGTCAGCCATCAGCTATGTACCTGAAATATTGAAATACAAAGAATGAAAAAAAACATTTCTAAGATTAAAACGTCTGAATCCTTGCTATTGGCTGATTACTGATTACTGATAGCTGAATACTTACTAAACGTTAAATTATCATGTATTTTCGACATATTTACCCTTTAATGCGGTAATTTACAGAAAATTCCACATTTTTTGTAAAGGGAGAAATCCAAATGAAACGGATTATTGTCTGCTGTGATGGAACTTGGCAAAATCTGGAAACTTCCTATCCAACGAATGTGGTAAAAATGGCTCAAGCTATTAAACCAATTTCTACCAATTCTCATGAGCGCATTTACCAAATATTATTTTACGATGAAGGTCTGGGAACTGGTAACTACTTAATAGATAAAATAGGTGGTGGTGCTTTTGATTGGGGTATTGACCAAGCAATTCAGAGAGCCTACCGTTTTTTGTGCCTCAACTATGAAGAGGGAGATGAAATTTATCTCTTTGGTTTTAGTCGTGGTGCTTATACCGCACGCAGTTTAGCAGGTTTAATTTATTGTTCAGGATTATTGCAAAGACAATATATTCGCAAAATTTCAGAAGCGTATGAACTGTACCGAAATCGAGATGAAAATGCTCGACCTAGTGGTGAAAAAGCAATTAAATTTCGTCAACAATATGGTGAAAGAGTTCCTATTGAAGTATTAGGATGTTGGGATACTGTAGGTTCTTTAGGAATTCCTGATTTAATTCCTTATCTACCTATAGATAACTGGGTAAATGAAAAATACAAGTTTTTTGATACTAGAGTAAATCGCTATATTAAGAAAGCCTTCCATGCGGTAGCAATTGACGAACACCGCAAAGCATTTAATGTCACTCCTATGACCCATCATAGTCCCTATCGAGAAACAAACCAGGTCAAGCAAATATGGTTTCCTGGTGTTCATGGTTGTGTGGGAGGAGGAACTCAATCAATTAGAGGGTTATCAGATGCTACTTTAGATTGGATGATGGATGAAGTATCTGCAATTGGACTAGACCTGGATAAAAGCCGTGTTGAAGACGGGATTCAAGCAGACTATAAAACGATTTTTTATAATGATCAAAAAATATTTAATATTATTATTCCCAGTATCTTACGTGAAGTTGATGGTGAGTTTTCAGATTTACATGAAAGTGTCAAAAGACGTTGGCAAGATGCTTCACTGAATTATCAACCTGAAAATCTCAAGAAATTTGAGCGTCAACTTAATGACTGGAAACCAGAATAATTTGGTTTGGAATATTTACATGAATAGTGGTAGCAACAATAAATTTGGGGAATAATGGTGGGAATATGGTTTTGTAGGGAAAGGTAAGAAAAAGCCTTTAACCTTTTCCCAAACAATCAAGTTTCTATTGAATTACTCTACGAGAAGTTGCTTTGCATCTAAACCTGTTAACTGTGCCACTTGTTCTACAGACATTCCATTTTGTAACAAATTAACTGCAACTTGTCTTAATTGAGATTCAGCTTGATCAGCCCGTTGCTTTTCTTGTTCTGCGCGTTGTTTTTCCTGTTCGGCAATTTCTTGAGAAGTAGGAAATAATTCACCGTCTAAATTTGCCCAACGCAACCAAGTTGCATCAACACCTCTATAATTACCCTGCCAACGCACTAAAGTTAAATCTAAAACTTTACTTACTAATTGATTATTTTCATTAAAAGCAATAGGTTCATATACACCACTATTGATATGAAAACCTGCAAAATCATCTGGGTTAAAAGGATTAAACCAAAAATATTCAGAAACACGCATTTGATTTTGATAAATCAGTTTTTTTTCATTTTTATCATTTTTTGCTGTGCTTTCTGAAAGTAATTCAATGACTACATCTGGTGATTTTCCTTCTTCCCAAACTACCCAGGAAAGTCTTTCTGTTTTGGGGACATCCAAGACTGCAAAAAAATCAGGGCCACGAAAATTTTGATTTTTTAATTGAGCTAAACTGTAGTAGACAAACATATTGCCCCCTACATATCCATCAGTCCTTTGATCTAGCCAGGGCTGAATGGTATCAATTAAAAGATCCATTTGGAATTTATGTCTTTGTGTCTCGATTGGAATACTGTCATCACAAGGAAGTTCTGCCTGGGTAGGTGGCAGTTTAACGCTAGGTTCAGTCACTATAGTTTCTGACATATAGTAATCCGATTTGATTACACAATCTTTTTATTGATATTAACATTTACGTCAGAGGAAGTTGGTTGTGGAATGACTTTAGGTAGGGGTTTGGTAATGCTCAACCCTTACTATTTCCATCCCCTTTCGGGGAAGTTGGTTTGTAAAGAATTGCAGCTACAACAATAATGCTGGCGGTGCTGGAGGGTTTCCATCCCCTTTCGGGGCAGTTGGTTTGTAAAGGATACTATTGCCGCAGTTTGCGAAAAAGTAGGGTTTAAGTTTCCATCCCCTTTCGGGGAAATTGGTTTGTAAAGGAGTCGGGTGGATTATGCCCCGCCCGCAGCCCCCAAGGTTTCCATCCCCTTTCGGGGAAATTGGTTTGTAAAGATTGAATCAAATCCTAAAGGTGCGGCTCAACAATTGTTTCCATCCCCTTTCGGGGAAGTTGGTTTGTAAAGTCCGTTCAAAACGCTAATCCCAAAGTAATTACTGAGGGGTTTCCATCCCCTTTCGGGGGAGTTGGTTTGTAAAGGTGCCCAAAGTGAAACCTTCCATTGCGGACCCAATTTAGGGGGCGTTTCCATCCCCTTTCGGGGGAGTTGGTTTGTAAAGGGAGGGAATCAAATGTATTGTAGTATTTCTTTAGTTTCCATCCCCTTTCGGGGGAGTTGGTTTGTAAAGAATAACTAGTTCCTATAACACCATGCCTGGCTCCTGTGAGTTTCCATCCCCTTTCGGGGGAGTTGGTTTGTAAAGTTTTTTTTAATAACTCTTGCTTTTGGAAAACCACGAGAGTTTCCATCCCCTTTCGGGGGAGTTGGTTTGTAAAGAGTTCACTTCTGGAAACCTTACTGAGCAAGGGTTTCAGATACCCCAATCGACACACCTCTAAAAAACTGCAAAAATTTTCCAGAAAGTGGCTGATTTTGTCGCCTGAAATCCTTACGGTGTCAGCCATCGACACACTTCAACGAAGTTATAGGGTTTTCAAGGTTCGGGCGAGGTGTGTCGAAAAATTTCAACTCACTGGCACAATGATACACAATTCTACTGAAAGTGTCAAAAATTTCTTTACGGTTTGACCGCTGACTGCTGATATAGCAATCGCCCGTGTTAGGGATAATAAAACCCAGATAAAAAAAGACTTTTCACACTGTCACCTGTCACCTGTCACCTGTCACCTGGTTGCTAAATTAAATTTTCAATTCTGCTAAACCTAAATAACGGATACCTTCGGGGGAAATATCAAAGCGACAGGGTAAAACTTCTAAACCTTTTTGAATTGCTTCCCGTAACAATTGACCATATACAGGATCTGTACTATCACCAGGAGCAAACTCAGAACAATCACCTCGATTGATAAAATACAACATTACTGCACGACTTTGGGGTAAAACATCCATTAATTCTCGTAAATGTTTTTGTCCTCTGGTGGTTTCTGTATCGGGAAATAAAGCTAAATTGCCTTGTGTCCAAGTTGTATTTTTAACTTCTACATAAATCGGACGTTGTTCATCACTTCCTGTTAAATAAAAATCTATACGGCTTTTTTTCTCTTTTCCATAAACTACCTCACCTTTTACTTGTGTATATCCACTTAATTGAGGAAATAGATATTTCTCTAAAGCTATTTTGACAATTCGGTTGGGTAAGGCAGTATTCACACCTACCCACGTAGGTTCTTGATCTTGTACTTGAATCAACTCTAGGGTATAAGCTAATTTGCGGTTAGGATTATTACTTTGTGATAACTGTACAGGACTACCGACTGTGGAAACTCCAGTCATGGGTCCTGTGTTGGGACAATGTGCTGTGACAACTTCTCCAGAAACTAGTTGCACATCAGCAAAAAAACGCTTGTAGCGTTTGAGTAAAATACCGGAATATAGTGATGGATAGCGATAAAGCCAATCTGTCATGGTAAGTGTAAATTAGTAGTTTAAACTACTAGTAAATATACGATTAAATGAGCAAAAATAAAATGATATTTATGAATATATAAAACTCCTAAATTCTTTTTGCACAAATCTTTTGTCTTTTGCCTACACCAGTAATTTCCGGAATTAAATCATATTTTCATATAAAATATGTCACAATCATTTTTCAACTTGCTATACTCATATCTTGCACCACAATTGTGTTGCCAAAATCAAAGCCCTGAAACCTTGTGTTTGCTTCAAGAGTACTGAGTACCAAGTACCAAGTACCGAGTAATCCCCGAACTTTAGTTATGGGATTGAAACAAGGAAGCATGATTTCTCGTGAAATCATCTCGTTCGCGCAGTGTGCCGTAGGCATAATAAATATTGTTCCTTCTTCTAGGAATGAATTCAGGGGGTTTATACCTATTTGTGCTGAGTTATAAGTAGGGATTTCACTCATTACTCGTTACTCAGTAATCAGCACTATTTCGGTGCAGGATGTCAATATAAATATAAAAGATGCTTGCTAAAACAATATTATGGCTAGTGAATGTGATTTGCAACTTGCTACTACACAATCTTATTTACATTCCATTGAGCGGCTGGTGATAGTCGTTCAAGAACTTTCTTCAGCACATACTTTGGCAGAGATTACGAAAATTGTATCAGCAGCAGTACGAGAACTGACAAGTTCTGATGGAGCTACTTTTGTGCTGTTAGATAATGGTTTTTGTTATTACATTGATGAGAATGCGATCGCTCCTTTGTGGAAGGGTCAACGTTTTCCTTTGAATACAACTATTAGTGGCTGGGTGATAAAAAACTGTCAACCAGGAATTATCGAAGATGTATCTGCTGACCCAAGAAGTTCCTATTGTTTTTATGAAAGCACTTTTATCAAAAGTATGGCTATGGTTCCCATTGGTACTAAAAAAGGGATTAGTGCTATTGGTGCTATTGGTACTTATTGGGGACACCCGCATCTAGCTACTACAGAAGAGGTGAAGTTGCTGCAATTACTAGCAGAGAGTACAGCAGTGGCCATGGAGAATGTCCAGATATATTCTCACATAGAGCAACAACTACGCGATCGCACCACAGCCCTAGAAAATGTTAACGTTCGTCTACAACAAGAAATACAAGAACGCAAAGCCATTGAAGCCGAAATGCGTCGTCTTTCACTGACAGATGAACTAACTGGACTACATAACCGTCGCGGATTTAACTTATTAGCGGAACAACAACTAAGGTTAGCCAAGAGATCGCCAATTTACACTAGTCTCATGTTCATTGAATTGAACGAATTTGAACAAATTAATCAAACCTTTGGTGAAGAAATGGGACAAGATGCTATTGTTGCTGTAGCTAGATTATTGAAACGAAGTTTTCGCAGTTCTGATACATTAGGAAGAATCGGGGAAGATGAGTTTGCAGTTCTAGTCCAAGGATATGAGCTAACTTGTGAAGTCATACAAAACCGAGTAGCAACTAATATTGACCAATTCAATCAAACTCAACAGTTACCTTTTCTGCTATCTGTGAATATTGGTATTCAATCCTATGATTCTAGTAAGTCTATCTCACTAGATGACTTAATTACATTAGCTCATATTCATATCTATCAAAGAAAGGGAACAGAGAACAGGGAATAGATAGAGGTGTTGTTAAATATCCGTCAGCCGTCAGCCGTCAGCTATGTACCTGGAATATGGAAATACAAAGAAGGAAAAGAAACGGATGCAGATAACATTCCTGAAATTAAAACTTCTGAATCTTTGCTATTGCTACTATTGGCTGATTACTGATAACTGAATACTTACAAATATCCTAGCTTGACATTTTTTGTAGTTAAATTTACTACATTTTCTAAATTCTTGCTTATAATAGATAGTACATACCTCCCACATAAAAAACTGGGAGGATTTGAAAATGCAAGGAAAAAAATCCTATGCAACAAGTATCATCAGCAACAAAGTTAGAATATGCTTTTCTGTTTACTCTCAGAAAAGTAAACTCGATTCATACTGAAGGATTTGAGCGATTTTTTCAAAACTTACCTATAGATCCTTACATTAAAGGTAAATATCGCTCTCGCAGGTTATCACGGGTAATAATTTCGGAGAATAAGTTAATTAAACTTCCCCATGGACATTTATTCCAAAGCCGAGATTATAATCCTTTATTGGGTGATATTAAAAGAGAGTTTGCAGAATTAGAAGACGGACTTGTAGAATTGGATATTTTTAAGAATCTCGTTTTAGCTTTTATTGATTCTTGCAAATTGCATCCAGAAGCAGAAATTGGCATTCATCAAATTAGAACCACCTGCACACCAGATCATTTAGGAAATCCCGCACCTGAAGGTATCCATCAAGATGGTACAGATTTCATTGGCATATTTGCTGTAGGTAGGGACAATATTCAAGGCGGAGAAACACATTTATACACTGCAAAAAAAGAGAAGCCTGTTTTTAATAAAATTCTCCAACCAGGAGAACTGTTGTTAGTTAATGATCATGACTTTTTTCACTTTACAACTCCTATTAAACCGGAGAATCCTGCAACGGGAACGAGGGATGTTTTTGTGCTAACTTCTCCCAGTTTAATTACAGAATAGGTAATTCCTCTGGTAAACCCTTCCCCTACCTCGCCCTAACCCTCTCCTACAAGGAGAGGGAAAACAAGCAACGCCATTGTTGCTATGAGCTACAAAGTTGTATAATTTATTTTTTATTTATTTTTTGGCTGTCTCTATGACTTCAGACTTTTACAATTACGGCTTAGAAAAAGCTAAACAAAAAGACTATGCTGGTGCTATTGAAGATTTTAACCAAGCGATACAGCTAGATCCTTTCTTCAGTGCAGCTTACATGGAACGGGGTTTAGCCTATTATAATTCTGGTACAACTCTGCAAGCAGTCTTTGATTATACTGAAGCTATAAAGCTGGATGGAAAAAATGCGAAAGCTTATTATTTGCGGGCTTTAGCCAAGTTAACTTTAAAAAATATTCCAGGTGCATTGGAAGATGTAGATAAAGCAATTCATCTGCAACTGAATGACGCTGCTGCTTATGATTTACGGGGAATAGTGCAGCGTAAACAAGGAAATATTCAAGATGCGATCGCTAACTTTAAAAAAGCCGCAGCATTATATTTAGAACAAAAAGATAAAGAAAATGCTCGTCTTTGTTTAGATAAGATTACACAGCTACAACCAGCAGTAGAACCTCTAGCAAATCAATCTATTACTAAACCTGTACCAATTATATCTACTCAAGATTATTTTACTCAACTATTAGAAAAAGCCGAACAGGGAGATACAAAAGCAGCACTTGCTGATTTAAACTGGATATTAAAAGCTGATACTAAAGATGCCCAAGCCTATTGCTGTCGTGGAGTGGTATATTGCAAAATGGGCAATTATCGAGATGCAATATCAGATTTTAATCAAGCATTAGCACTCAACTTTCAAGATGCAATAGTTTATCGGAACAGGGGAAAAGCCCGTTCTCAATTAGGAGATCATCAAGGGGGTTTGGCTGATATCAATCAAGCTATGAAAATGCAGCCTGAAGATAGTTTAGCCTATATTGCCAGAGGTAATGTGTATCATTCAATGGGTAATTATTTAGCAGCAATTCAAGATTATTCTCAAGCCATACAAATTAATCCTGAACATCCACTAGCATATTATAATCGGGCTTTATCCTATACTTGTTTAGAGGAAATATCAAACGCTGTTATAGATTATCAAAAAGCAGCTAGTATTTATTGTGAACGAGAAGACTGGGAAAATTATCAACAAGTATTAAATAGCCTCCAAAAAATTCAGTCATCTGTTCCAGAAATCAACAAAGCAAGCTATAACTTATTACGTCAAAGACTCTTACGTATGGTGGGTGGACATTGGGAAATAGCCCAAAGATTAATTGAACAAAAAAAAGATTTTTTCCCAGGGATGTTAGATGAATGGTATTTACAACAAGTTATTAATGATTTGGAAAGAGATCGACCTTAATATGGCAAGGAATAGGAAATAGCCTGAAAAATCAGTCAATTTTTATTACTGAGTAACGCGCCAAATGTTAATTTTATTATTCTCTTCACCACTCACCAAAATTTGACCATCCATACTAAATATCAGCGATGTGACAGTGTTGTTATGTCCTGTCAATGTAGCTATTTTTTCACCTGTATTAATATCCCATAATTTGAGATGGGGATGAACAGAGTAGTCACATTCTTCTGTACAATTGCGATTACCACTGACAAGAGTCTTACCATCTGGGGTAAAAGCTAAAGATGTGATATTATTATCTTCTTCAGAAAAAGTGCGAATTTCTTTACCTGTACCAATATCCCATAATTTAATTTTGCGATCTCTACTAGCACTAGCAAGCATCTTTCCATCTGGGCTAAAAACTAAAGATATCACAGTTTGAGAATTGGGAGTTAATGTATGAATTGGTGTTTCTTGAGTCATATTCCAAAGTTTCAAAGTTTTATCAAAACTACCACTAGCTACAGTGACATTATTGGGACTAATAGCTAGAGAACGAATCCAGTAAGAATGCCCTTTTAGGGTGCGAATCAGTTGTCCAGTTCCTAAATTCCAAACTTTAATAGTTTTGTCATCACTAGCACTTACCAGAGTTTTTCCATCTTTACTAATAGCCACAGCATGAACTGAATCAGTATGGCTTTTTAGGGTATGAATTAACTTTTTAGTGTTTAAATTCCAAACTTTGATTGTATAATCATCACTGCCACTAACTAGAGTTTGACCATCTGCACTAATAGCTACCACATTGACTTTTTGTATATGTCCTTTCAATGCCGTAATTTGCTGACCTGTGCTAATATTCCATAATTTAATCAGACGATTTCCACCACTAGCAATAATTTTACTATCTGGACTAATTGCCACAGATAAAACTGAATCATTTTGTACATCAATGGTCTTCAATAAAGAAATTTTTTCTACAGCTTCCTGTGGTGGTTGTTCGATAATTGTATCACTGCTAACTTTGTTATTTTGCTGTAAATTTAAACTAGAAAAAATAGCAGTTTGTAGCTGATCAAAGTTTCTATAACCGAATTCTCCTAAACCTAAAAATACAATTGTCCCCAGGATTAAAAGTAAATTTCTGATTAAAATATATTTTTGTGGATAAACCTCTGCTTTTTTTATTGATGTCGTTAAAAATGAATTACTAGCTGGTGCTAGTAAATGTGTGAATTGTTTATTCAAATCTCTAATCACTTCATCAGCAGATTGATAGCGATTCTGAATATTTGTTTGCAATAATTTATCAATAATTTGTGCTAATTCCTGACTGACGGGACAGCGTAAATAATCTGGCCAATGTTTTACCCAACTATAACCATGTTCCATCCACAATTGAAAAGGAGAAATTCCTGTGATTAAATGAAAGCAAGTTGCACCTAAACTGAATAAATCACTGGCAGGATAAGCTTTACCATCTCTGATTTGTTCAATGGCAGAATAACCATGTGAACCTATAGAAGTTCCATGTTTTTTCTGTACTTTGGCTGTTAATTGTTTGGAAGAACCAAAATCAATTAGTGTTAATCTGCCATCACTTTTACGTCGGATAATATTTTCTGGTTTGATATCTCGATGAATAACTCCTCGATTATGGATAAACTTAAGAATAGGCAACAAATCTAACAAAATAGATTGAATATCCCAATCTCGATAGCTCTTCCTTAACTGCAATTCTTTTAATAAATTATTGCCATCAATAAATTGTTGTACCAAATACAAGCAGTTATCTTGCTCAAAGTAAGCTAATAGAGTGGGTATTTGAGGATGTTCTCCCAGTTCTCGAAGCAGCTTTGCTTCTTCACTAAACAACTCCATTGCTTTTTTCTGTGACCAAGTTCCTTGAAACTTTGGTGCTAACTGTTTAATGACACAAGATTCATTTAATTTATCTGTATCTTCCGATAGATAGGTTCTGCCAAATCCCCCTTCGTCTGAAAGCACACGAATAACACGGAAACGATTTCTCAATAGTGGAATGAGGGGAGTATTACAACTTTGACAAAACTGTTTTCCATCTGGATTTTGAGGATTTTGGCAATCGGGATTTAAACAGCATATCATGGTCGAAGCGAAGTAACTGCATGGTAAATAATTAAAAATTAGAAATTAAAAATCAAAAACTGTTTTCAGTTTTTTACACAGCAGGGTAATTTAACCCGTAATTAATTGTCTTCTAATTATAGAACAACTTAAATTGAAAAACAGGTCAAATTGCCACGACAAAATTTGATGGATATGTTAAGGATTTAACAATCCACAATATTTATCGAAATCTGGAATTTTAAATAAATATCACCAATAGGTTTTGTTACGAAAAATACTAAAATCATGTGATCAATTTTCAATGGACTGACCAATGACTAATAACTAATGACTAATGTGTTTGAAATGCCTTAAACCATCTATTTAAAACTGTATTAATTGTTTGTTTAATTTGATGCTTCCGATTCCATTTTTGGAAGGCAATTTCATACTCTTCACCTTTATTTTGAAATGTATTCCAGATATCAAGTGCAATTGCTAGTCCGCAGAACAGTAAAATGTATAGCGACCAAGAAATACCTGCTCCAGCAACTAAATCTACAAGTGTAAAAAATGTATTAATAATTGCGTAATTACCTAGACGTTTTTTGAATTTTCCTTGGCGGTAAAGGTCAAACGCTTGACGTTGTTGTACTTCGCTTTTTTGACATATCCAATCTGATTCTGCCTGTTTGACTGCTTCTGGTGATATTTGTAACTCAGCAGCAATTTCAATGATTTGCTGATATGAAAATTCTTGGTCACGTTCATCAGTTTGACGAGCGATCGCTAGTTGCAGTATTTGCTGCACCTCTTCTTGACTATAAGAACGCAAGTTGTTAGATTCAAACGCTGTCATAATCTTTTCTCGGAAAATAATTTTAATAGAGAGCTACAACACAGCCATTTTTGCACTACTTCTACACTAGCAAAACTCTATAGAGGTGGTAATTGGTAATTATTGATTTTCCTATTCCTTACACCCTATTTTGAGCATAATAGCCAAAGAAGTAGCAGCAAGAGGAAAAACCCCAATGGTGGAAGATAATGGATCAGTGCGTACCCTATCTGTAGATATTGGCGGTAGTGGTGTCAAGGTGATGGTTTTGGATATTACTGGCAAACCATTAACAGAAAGGGGAAGGTTAGAAACTCCTCATCCTTCTACACCTGAAGTAGTAATTAATGCCATTGCTGTATTAGCTGCATCTCAAGGTGAGTATCATCGGGTTTCCGTAGGTTTTCCTGGTGTGGTGCGGGGTGGAGTCACAGAAACAGCGGCTAACTTAGATGCTGGCTGGATTCGTTTTGATTTAGCAGCAGCACTAACCGAAAAATTAAATAAACCTGTAAAAGTGATTAATGATGCAGATATGCAAGGATTAGGCGCAATAGCAGGTAAAGGCGTAGAATTAGTTATTACTTTAGGTACTGGTTTTGGTTCAGCTTTGTTTGTAGATGGGAAGTTAGTTCCCAATATGGAAATGGGACATCATCAATTCCGTAAAGGAGAAACCTACGAAGAACAACTAGGACGCAGTGCTTTAGAAAAGATTGGGGACAAGAAATGGAACAGGCGTTTACAAAAAGCGATCGCATCTTTACAGCGTTTGTTTAATTATGATTGTCTTTACATCGGTGGTGGTGAAGCTGTGCGCGTAAATATGAATTTACCTTTAAATGTGAAGCTGATTCCTAATATCACCGGGTTATTAGGTGGTATTGCTTTGTGGAAAGAATGAGGGGGTAGGGTGTAGGGTGTAGGGGGGCAGGGT
>NZ_LUFH02000040.1 GCF_001586785.1 Sphaerospermopsis aphanizomenoides BCCUSP55 | reverse complement strand
ACACCCCACACCCCACACCCCACACTCTACATCCTTGCGCCATAAAACCAAAATTATGGCAGGATGGAAAGAGGCTGAGGCAATGAGAAACTAGACCAAGGTCTTCATGAAAGCCATGACCTGGCACAATATCGTTGGTTTCCCATTGTCTACAAAAAATCCTGGCTAAAGAATATCCATTATCGTCGGAAGACTTGTGTTGGACTGCGAAAAAGATTATATACTCTAAACCTTGACTATTAAATGAATCCAGACTACTCAGAAACTTACATTAATCATCCAACGTGGGGTTTACTATATAGGATCTGTATGGTTGATGACAACCAGGATCTTTTCACTACACTTTATGCCCAACGCTTGTTTTTTTTGGTAACAAGTGACGTTAAAGGTATTAAATTCCAGTCGATTGGACGAACTGAAGCTAGGATGATGCTGGAAAATCGTTTGCGTACTTTGCGTCGTAGTGGTAAGTCCCAGGAGTACGATCAACTTCAGAGTGTTTTCCAACGCACCTTCCAATGAGTAGTTCGATTAGTCAACGTATTGCTACCATTCGTGCTTCACTTCCTGCTTCAGTTCGGTTAATTGCTGTCAGTAAGCAAGTTCCTACTGAACTGATGCGGCAAGCTTATGCAGCAGGAATTCGTGATTTTGGTGAAAATCGTATCCAAGAAGCTGCCAGTAAACAAGCCGAGTTACAAGATTTGCCGGATATTACTTGGCACTTTATTGGACATTTACAAAGTAACAAAGCTAAAAAAGCTTTGGAATTATTTGATTGGATTCACTCGGTTGATAATCTCCACATAGCCCAGCGGCTAGATACCCTGGCGCAACAGTTAGGAGTGAGTCCATTGGTTTGCCTACAAGTCAAAGTTCTTCCTGATGCCAATAAGTCTGGTTGGATGATACCGGAACTATTCAATGACTTGGAGGCATTAAACCAATGTAAAAATTTACAAATTCAAGGTTTGATGACAATTCCACCTCTAGATCTAGATGATGGGGAGGTTTTAAATGTATTCAATCATACTCACAAACTAGCTCAGGAAATTACATCACAACAATGGTTAAATATTAAAATGGTGCATCTATCAATGGGTATGTCTGGTGATTATCATTTGGCAGTGCAAGCAGGTGCGACGATGGTAAGATTAGGAACAATTTTGTTTGGAAATCGTTCTTAATATTTTTGCTTCTCCTGTGAGGTGCTGTATTACAGACAACAGAGTGTAATCTCTTAACAAGTTCAGTGCTTGTTACCAAGGAATGTGTTTAAAAATATTTTTGGGACAAATGTAACTACTAAGACAAAATTCCATGACAGGGTCTTTTCGTCACACAACTATTAGGATATAATCTTGACTCATTGTTATGTCCATATCGAGTATAGTTTTTTCTAGAACCAATTTTTCTTGATGAAAACCTGTACTAGAAGCTACAAACAGCAATAAAATTGCTGAAGGCAGCAGCATTTACTAAGGCTACTAAACTTTACAGCCAGGTCAATTAAGGTAATTTCCACTGGGAGCGTACAAAATGAACAATATATTTTCCAAACTAAGGGATTTTGTAGGGCTAAATGAGCAAGTAGAGTACGAATATTACGAAGAAGAGCCAGATACTAGCAGTTACCAAAATCTGTATCAACAAGAAAATCCTCAACCTGCTCCCCAAGAAAACCCTGCTCCCAATCGACGTTGGCGCGAAGGTGCCTCTACAATGGGAGAAGAAGTAGCAGCAGCATCAAAGCCTATGAGTAATGTGATTGGTATGCCAGGCGCAATTAACGGAATTTCTGAAGTTTTAGTCCTCGAACCGCGCACTTTTGAAGAAATGCCCCAAGCAATTCAAGCATTACGTGAGCGCAAATCAGTAGTCTTAAATTTGACAATTATGGACCCTGATCAGGCTCAACGGGCTGTAGATTTTGTGGCTGGTGGTACTTATGCTCTAGATGGACATCAAGAGCGCATTGGCGAAAGTATATTTTTGTTTACGCCAAGCTGTGTACAAGTCAGCACTCAGGGCGGTTTTTTACACGAAGTTCCCCAACCACCAGCACGTCCCACTCGTCCCGCAGGTACAACTCCAACTTGGGGTAATGAAGTTAATCGGATGGCACAATAATGAAGTTAAATTAGTCATTAGTCCTTTGCCTTCATGTTGATGACAAATGACTAGTGACCATTGATTATTAACTAAATGACTATTAAATTTGGTTTAATTGGTGGCGGGGTAATGGGAGAAGCTCTATTATCCCGCCTTACTGCACGGGGAATTTATCAAGGTTCAGAAGTTATAGTTAGTGAGCCACAAGAGTCTCGCAGGAATTTCTTACAGCAGCAATATGGGGTAGCTGTGACGACGGATAATTGTCTGGTGTTATCTCAGGCTCAAGAGGCTGTAATGTTGGCGGTGAAGCCCCAGATATTTAGTGCGATCGCTCAAGAATTAGCAGATATATTACCTATAGAACATTCACCCCTAATTATTTCTATTTTGGCAGGTGTACCGTTAAAACCACTGGAAGCAGCTTTTCCCCAAATGCCAGTAATTCGCGCTATGCCCAATACTCCTGCTACAGTGGGTGCAGGAATGACGGCTATTTGTTTAGGTGCTTACACTCAGCCTAGGCATCAAGAAACCGCAAAGGAAATTTTTTCGGCTGTGGGTGAAGTGGTAGAAGTGGGAGAAAGCTTGATGGATGCGGTGACAGGGTTATCTGGTAGTGGCCCTGCTTATGTGGCGTTGATGATAGAAGCTTTATCTGATGGGGGCGTTGCGGCGGGTTTACCCAGAGCAGTGGCTAAACAATTAGCTTTACATACGGTGTTGGGAACAGCAAGACTGATAGAAGAAACTCAATTACATCCCGCAGAATTGAAGGATAGAGTTACCAGTCCTGGGGGGACGACAATTGCAGGAGTGAGCGAGTTAGAGAAGGCTGGTTTTCGTTCGGCTTTAATTCAGGCTGTGAAAGCTGCTGCTCATCGTTCTCAGGAGTTGGGTAAGGGGTGATAAATTAATCTGATGCGGTGTCTTATTATAACGTAAGTTGCTAGTTAGACAAACTGTCAGAATCAGGATGTCCAGGATTAAAGGATGAACAGGATGAAAACAGGGATTTCATCACCAATTACCCATTACCAGCCTCAACTAGATAACTAGCAACTTGAGTTATTACATTTGATTGAGCTTTCGCTTTAATTCATAACAATTATCAAGGATGGATTTTATCTCTTTTTGAGTGAAGCCTAATACTTGGAGAAAATGCAGTTGAAAAAATGCTTCCAATTTAAGGCATAAAGAAAATAAATCAATACCACTAGCTATTTTTGGCTTCAAGGATTCATTATAGTGGGTTAGATAATTTCTGGTATCTACAATACTACTGATGATTTTGCTTCGTTGTTGACTTGTTCCGATAACATCCTTGAACGGCTCAATAATGCTCTTAATTCTCTTCCTCAGATTTACTTCATTACCATGTTGCAATCTTGCCGCCAGCCATTCTTGATGTTCTTCGGGGCATTGAGAGACAATATTTTCGACTAATTCTTTGAATTTCGCTTCATCCATTAGTTTTTCATCGAATTTTCTTCTGTGGTATGTCTCTAAGCCTTGTACTAACGCTAAGAATTTCCCATCTAAGTATTTTTGAGATCCGGTCTTGACAGAAAAGTATAAATTGAAAGCATTATCAAACTGGTCATAAGCATCTATCCATTTATTAATTATTCCTTCAGTATCATTTTGAATTTGCTGATATCTAAATAGCATCCCATGCCAATAAATCTTTGGCTCATCTTGCGAGTAAGGAAGGCTGGGATAGTAAATTTTTATCGGAACTGCATTCGTCTTATCATTATCAAAAGTTTCACAAATGTTATTTGAAGTTGCTATCACACTATCCATACATACTATTTTATCAATAGCAAAACATAGAAAAGTTGTAATTTTATGTGCAATAGAAATGAAGTCATTTAATTCTCTTTCTGTCGTTGATACCAATTTGAAATAAGTCTTTTGACTTATTCTTGCCTCTGTTGTAATTGGCAAGCCTGGAAGCGTCCAAGAAAATGTAATCAACAAATGCATACCATTGTTGAGATTAAGTGAAATTTCTTCTGGTGGTGCGTATGATATTGTTGCAGTGAAGGCTTCAAACTGGTGATCGACCTTAATTCCACTTATTCCAACCCATTCATCAATTCCTTCCACAGAAAAGCAGAAGGTATTAATAACAATACTCTCGTCTTTATCATATTTTACACCAATAAGAATTCTATTTACATAGAGCAATGATTTTGATATGCCACCAAACGTAATATTCTTTTGCTTGTAAAAGCAATTATCAAGAGTAACCAACCCGTCTTTTTCAATATGCCCCACTATTCTTTTTAAATCATCGTTTCCATTAAGTGCCTCTATGCTTTCATCAAACAGCCCAACGACTTCGAGTTCAATACTTCCTCCGTCAGATATTGAAAGTGTTCCTGGTATCTGTCTATCTGGGGCAGAGGGAAGCCAAAAATAGCCTGACCTTTGAAATTTTTCTTTAATTCTCATTGCGGCATCCTTATCAAATCTAAATATAATTAAACAGAAACATTGTTATTAATTGCTGCAATTGCATTATACATCACATTATTATATTGATTTTTACGTTTTTATACATAATTTTTCCTATAACGCCCGAACCTTCTACAGAAGTTGGTAAAGTAGCAGCAAAGATCGATATAAATACAACTACTCAAACAGAAAGCTACCATGCAAGGAATAGCCGTTAATGAAACCATCACCACCATTGCTGAAGCAGAAAAACGATTTGGTTTAACTCGCAGTCAATCTCAGGATTTTTTCACAGAATGGCATGATCAATTATCTGAGATTAACTCTAATGACCGCACGAACCTAGAAATTTTATGGCAGCGTTATATTTATCACCGTTCCGGTGGACATTTATTAGAAAGTACAGTAATGCTATTACTTGTCTCTCCATTGCTGACCGTTGCAGGTTTGTATGACCCACCTTTTCGCATCAAAGCTGAAGAATCTGTGCAAATAACAGTAGCTGATAGCGAAGAAACTCTACAGGGTCGAATAGATGTTTTAGTATTGAAAGATCGCTTATGGATAATTGTTTTAGAGTCAAAAAAAACAATGTTATCAGTTTGGTCGGCATTACCCCAAACTCTTGCTTACTTGATGGCTAGTCCCAATACTGATTTGCCTACTTTTGGAATGCTAACCAATGGTGATGATATTGTCTTTGTCAAGCTAGAAAATCAAAAATATGCCATGTCAAGAGTATTTGCACCTTTAACTAACCAAAGCGAATTAGAGTCTGCGTGTCGAGTTCTACGTAAAATTGCAGAAACAGTTAGCCGAATAGGGAACAGCGAACAAGCAGAATAACCAATTACCCATTAACAATTACCTACTACCCTAGCAAATCCCTAATCAGGTTATGATGGTAGATAGTCTGGATGCAAAAGATGATTGAGTGAACTATCCCGCCCCGTCTTCAGAAATTAATTTAGGGTCAATCTTTCCCTTTGAGTTGGATCAATTCCAGCTAGATGCGATCGCCTCCCTCAATGCTGGCCGCTCAGTAGTTGTCTGTGCGCCCACAGGTTCAGGTAAAACATTAATTGGGGAATACGCTATTTATCGCGCCCTAGCGCAAGGGAAACGAGTGTTTTACACCACACCCCTCAAAGCGTTATCGAATCAAAAATTACGTGATTTTCGGGAAAAATTTGGATTTGACCAGGTGGGACTATTAACCGGCGATGCTTCCATTAACAGGGATGCACCGATTTTAGTCATGACCACCGAAATTTTCCGCAATATGCTTTATGGCACACCCATAGGTCAAATTGGCATCTCTTTGGTAGATGTAGAGGCTGTTGTCCTCGATGAGTGCCACTACATGAACGATCGCCAGCGGGGTACAGTTTGGGAAGAATCAATCATCTATTGTCCCCGTGAAGTACAGCTTGTCGCCCTTTCCGCTACAGTTGCCAACAGCGACCAACTCACCGACTGGCTTAACCGTGTTCATGGGCCAACAGACCTCATTTATTCAGATTTTCGCCCAGTTCCCCTAGAATTTCACTTTTGCAATCCCAAAGGACTTTTCCCCCTCCTGAATGAGAGCAATACGAAAATTAACTCCCGTCTAATTAAAAGAGGGAAAAAAGGACCAGGGGAAAAAGGCAAAGGCAACCGACCAGAAGCACCCAGCATTGTTTATACAATTAGCCAACTAGAGCAACGGGATATGCTGCCGGCGATTTTCTTTATTTTCAGCCGTCGGGGATGTGATAAAGCTGTGGCTGAAGTGGGAGATTTATGGTTAGTCAATAACGAAGAATCCCAAATATTACGTAGACAGATTGATGAATTTTTAGCTCGCAACCCAGAAGCCGGACGTTCTGGACAAATTGCACCTTTGTACAGAGGCATTGCGGCTCACCATGCCGGCATCTTACCAGCGTGGAAAGTATTGGTAGAAGAACTATTTCAACAGGGATTAATTAAAGTTGTCTTTGCTACGGAAACCCTGGCAGCAGGAATTAATATGCCAGCCCGAACCACGGTTATTTCCACCCTTTCCAAACGCACTGATAATGGACACCGTTTGTTGAAGGCTTCGGAATTTCTGCAAATGTCCGGTCGCGCTGGTCGTCGGGGCATGGATAAACAAGGTTATGTGGTGACATTACAAACTCCCTTTGAAGGGGCAAAAGAAGCCGCATATTTAGCCACATCTCCAGCCGATCCTTTGGTGAGTCAGTTTACCCCCAGTTATGGGATGGTGCTGAACTTGCTACAAACCCATACCTTAGAACAAGCCAAAGAACTGATAGAACGCAGTTTTGGCCAGTACATGGCAACATTATATCTAAAGCCAGAGTACGACGAAATGGGGGTAATCAAAGCCGAATTAGCAAAAATTCAAGCAGAATTAGCCGCCGTTGATGAAAATGAATTGGCGTTGTATGAAAAATTACGACAACGACTGAAAGTAGAACGGCATATCTTAAAAACTCTACAAGAACAAGCACAGGCAGACAGACAAGAACAACTGTCGATGATGCTAGATTTTGCCGTGTCTGGGACGCTGTTGAGTCTGAAAGATAAAAGTATGACGGCAACTTTGCCGATGACAGCGGTATTAGTTGCCAAAGCCCCCGATGTTGGTCAAGCGTCTTATTTCATCTGTTTGGGACAGGATAACCGCTGGTATGTGGCGACAATTGCAGATGTAGTGGATTTGTATGCCGAATTACCTAGAGTAGAAGTACCAGATCATATTTTACCACCGTCAGAACTGGCATTAAAAAGAGGTCAATGTGTGCGTGGTAATGAAGAAACCGCTGCGATCGCTCAAAGTATACCCGACCCAGGGGAATTTATGTATATGCCCCAAGAAGTTGTAGAACAACTGAGTCGGTTTAATGCTGTGCAAACACAAATAGAAAATCATCCCTTACATCAATCAGGGAATATTGCCAAGATATTTAAAGACAGAGCGCGTTGCGTCGAACTAGAAGCAGAACTGGAAGAAATACAAGAACAAGTAGAACAACATTCCCAGCGACATTGGGAAGAATTTCTGAATTTAATTCAAATCCTACAGCAGTTTAACGGGTTGGATAACTTAGTACCCACAGAACTGGGACAAATGGCCGCCGCTATTCGGGGAGAAAATGAATTATGGTTAGGTTTAGCGATCGCCAGTGGTGAATTAGATGGTTTAGACCCCCACCATTTAGCAGCGGCCGCAGCGGCTTTGGTGACAGAAACTCCCCGGCCAGACAGTAGAGTCCGCTTTGACTTGAGTAATGAAATAGCAGATGCTTTAGCAAAATTGCGGGGTATTCGTCGCCAATTATTCCAAATGCAACGACGCTATAATGTGGCGCTGCCTATTTGGTTGGAGTTTGAATTAATTGCCATTGTCGAACAGTGGGCTTTAGGTATGGAGTGGACAGAACTATGTGCAAATACCACTTTAGATGAAGGTGATGTAGTCAGGTTGTTACGCCGGACTTTAGATTTATTATCTCAAATTCCTCACGTTCCCTTAGTGCCAAACTCTTTACGGCAGAACGCCCAACGGGCTATGCAGTTAATTGATAGATTCCCTGTGAACGAGGTAATGGAGTAGGGGGCAGGGTGTAGGGTGTAGGGTGTAGGGGAGGCAGGGGAAGAAAACTTGATTCTTCCGCCTGAACGGGCGGGGAAACCCCTACTGAACTCCTGATAGCGCAGCGTGGCGCAAGCCATACTACTGATAGCGCAGCTTGGCGTAAGCCATACTCCTATTCCCTATTCCCTATTCCCTATTCCCTATTCCCTTCTTACTGTCACCTGTCACCTGTCACCTGTCACCTCTAATTTCTGTTTTAGTTTATACTTTTTTAAAATTTTATAGTCGTTATACTCATTACTTAAGGTTCTACCTGGGAATTGATGAAGTGGTCTTGCCACTTCATTTTTATTGCCTAAATGTATAGCTGTAGCCAGGATGATTAGGACATTATTGATTATTGAAAGCTAATAATAGCAAGGCTTTCACTCTTGCCTTCTGCTATAGATTGCTCAATCATTAACTAGTTCATCACGCCATTTTTCTCGGTTATCTCGTTTTTCTATTTCTCGCGCCTCACCATCACGCAGTCTCTCTAAATTCCAAGTCCCCCATTTTAAAGATTTTTGTTGTTCTAGGTGGTTGATAAATTGCATTATTGGTTGGTCAACTGAGAGTGGGGTTTTTAAATTAAACTGAATTGTCTGGAAAATTTGACTATCATTTTTGAGAAAATATTGAGTGACAAATTTACTCAACCACAGAATTAAACGATTATATAAACGACCGAGAATACCACGACGTTTTTTAGTAATAAAAATTGTCATTGCTTCATTTTTACCCCCAGCTATTAAACGCGAAGCAAACATAATATGGAAATGTAAAAATTCAGTTCCTACTGTCGCCATTCCCGTCGTACCATACCAATAACAAACGACGTAATTCACAGGTTTTTTATAGAAAGGACGAATCAGTTTAATCAACCAAGAATCAGGGCTTTTTTGTGTAGTATTGCTGAAGGTAATAGCATTCTCATTCAGTTCTTGTTTTTCAAAATTAAATTCTGACAATAACTTATGAACAGTATTAAAATGTTGAGAGTCAATAGCATTAACCATGAAAACATTCGGATGACAGTTAGTAATAAACCGTGAACCAAAAGCACTGTCACACTCCTCAAATTCTAATTTAGGAATAAATGGTAAAGGTTGTTGTGGTGTTTCTCCAGTCCAAACCCAAACTAACCCATATTTTTCGGCGGTTGGCCAAGTTTTAGTTTTTACAGGAATTGGTTCATCCAAACAGGGAATATCAATACAAAAACCCGTGGAATCAAATTGCCAATGATGAAAAGAACAGCGTAATTCATTACCCTCAACTTTGCCCTCAGCAAGATGAGCGCCCATGTGTGGACAGTAAGCATCAAAAATTACGGCTTGTCTATCTTCACCACGATAAATTATTAATTCTCTCCCCAAAATTGTCACAGGTTTGACTTCACCAACCCGCAACTTTTGAGAGGGTATTACCCAATACCAACCCTCAACAAAACGCTCTGGGTGATTGAAAATTTTAGGTTTTCGGGAGTAAGTAAAATTCTCAGCGTTGACGGTCATTTTTAGATTTTCACGTCCAGTGAAGCGGTTAATCTAGAAATATCATGCCAAGCTGAGAAAAACCGTTATTTTTAGTACCTTGTGAATAACAGGGAACAGGGAACAGGGAATAGGGAATTCTGAACTCCTGATAGCGAAGCGTGGCGTAAGCCATACTCCTATTAAATTGGAGGATAACCAGCAGCAACTAAAGCTTCTTTAATTACAGTTTCTGAAGCTTGAGTATCTACATTTACAAGCTTGGTTTTGGGGTCTGCTTCTACATTAGCATTGGCATCCACACCTTTAACTGCATTGGTAATTTTGGTTGCACAAACAGAACAAGCCATTCCTGGAACTGTAAGTTTGATTGTCATAACTTTAAAGAAGAAAGTAAACAAAAAATTAAGATTCAACTGAAGACAACTGCTGCAATTTTTGAATTTGAGCAGTTTGCGTTTTGATGATAGCTTGAGCTAGGTCACGAATTTGTGGCACATTAGCAGTTTGGGCAGCTTTCTTTGCCATGTTCACAGACATTTGCTGATGGTGAATCATCTTCCGCAAAAATTCCTGGTCAAAGTTAGGGGCATTTTGCAAAGATTCTAAATTCATCATTCCTTTCATTGCCATACCTTGACCCATTACCATACAGTTCATGGCATCAGCAGGAACTTCTGTAGCGTATAACTGTTTGTACAAAGCTTGCAATTGCTCAATTTCTTGGGTTTGGTCGGCTTTTATCTGGGTTGCTAGTGCTTTAATTTGGGTATTTTTCGCTTTCTGTACCGCTAAATCTGCCATTTTCAAGGTTTTTTGGTCGTGGTGAACCATCATTTTCAGGAAATGCTGGTCTCCTTGTTGCTGCGGCATCGCGTTAGTCTCACCAGTAGGTGCAGATGGTGAGTGCTGGTGTGGTTGTGCTTGAACGCTATTAGTTAGGGATAAAGCGACAACTAAACCGAGAAACCCATAATTCACTAATTTGTTAAACATAGCTTTTGCTCCTTTCGCTTCCCAAGGAAGGTTGAGGGCATTTCCGCCAAAAATTAGTAATAGTCGGTTGTTGTTACCAATTTATGGCTGAGAGTCCTGTTACATATACTTTAAACCCTCCACCTAGCTGGATAGTCTAGACGAATTTTACAAAGCTTAACGTTTTGGTGTAAACATCACTGGGAATATTTTCTAATGGGAACTTCAATGATAAATTCTGATCCTCCTTCGGGACAGTTTTTGTAAGTTAAACTACCTTTGTGCAGGTCAGTGATAATTTGGTGACTAGTAAATAAACCTAATCCAGTGCCTTTTCCCACTAATTTTGTCGTAAAAAATGGCTCGAATATACGGACTTTATTCTTTTCAGAAATGCCCACACCATTGTCTTTAACACTGATACTGATTTGATTTTTATCCTTAATAAAGGTACTAATGCAAATTGTAGGTTTAAATGAACTATCAACATTTGAATTTAGTTTTGATTCAAGTGCATCAATAGCATTTTGGAAAATATTTACCAGCACTTGATTGAAGAGATTGGGATAGCCAGAAAGTGGGGGTATATCCTGATATTTTTTGAAAATTGAAATACTGACTGCATCTTTTTTTAAGATTAATTGATAACTGAGTAACGTGAGTACACTATCTATACTTTCATGAATGTCAAAGGTTTTAATACCGGATTTATCAAGACGAGAGAAAATATGCAAAGCTTGAATAACTGAATGAATCCTTTCTGCACCTCTACGGATGGAATCAATAATTTTTGTCAAATCAGTTGCTACAAAATCTAATTGAATGTCTTCAATTAAATTTATAATTTCTGGAGTAGCATTTGGAAATGTTTCTTGATAAACTTGAATTAAATTAATCAGTTTTTGAGTATATTCAGATGCAGGATTTAGGTTGCCAATAATAAAGTTGAGGGGGTTGTTAATCTCATGAGAGATACCTGCGGCAATTCTTCCTGCATTAACTAGCTTTTCTTTTTGAATCAGTTCAGCTTGAGTATTTTGTAATACTAGGAGCATATTTTGTAGTTGCCCATTCCGATTTTGTAATTCTTTTTGCAGGTGTTGAAGTTTTAACTGAGTTTGAATCCTGACTAATACTTCTTCTAGATAGAATGGTTTTGTAATATAGTCAATTCCTCCAATTTGAAATGCTTTGACTTTATCAACTACTTCGTTACCAGCACTTAAAAATATAATTGGAATTGAATTAGTTTTGGGGTCATTTTTTAAAGTTTCGCATACCTCATATCCTCCCATTACTGGCATATTGATATCTAGGAGAATTAAATCAGGTGGAAGGGTATTAATAGCCGTTAATGCTGCTTGTCCATTAATTGCTTTGCGAATTTGATAATTTTGTTTGGATAAAAATTCAGACAAGAACCGAATATTCTCAAGTTTATCATCAACAATGAGAATATCTGCTAAAAAACTTGGGGTTTGTATACTCATGACTAATTATATTTTGGATAAAAATTGAATTAATTAAAACTGCTTGTTAAAATGCTACAGATGTGAAATAAAATAATTTCCACCCTGTTCCCTGCTATTTTGATTCTGAATATTTGTCATAAAACTAGTGATTTTCTCAGAATCCAGTGGTTCAGAGAACAGATAACCTTGGCCAAACTGACAATCTAATAGTTTTAATTGTTCTAATTGATGATCTGTTTCTATACCTTCAGCAATTATATTCATACCCATTGTTTTGGCTATTTGCACAATTGCATTCACTAGAGCAAGGCTGTCAGATTTTTCGTGTAAATGCTGAACAAATGACCGATCAATTTTGAGGTTATCAACAGGAAATGAATGTAAGTAACTCAGTGATGAATAACCGGTACCAAAATCATCAATGCTCAACTGAATACGTCGTTGACGTAAACTTTTAATTACCTGAGCAGCAGCAGCAACATTTTCCATAATGGCTGTTTCTGTGATTTCTAATTTTAGACATTCTGGTGGAATTTGAGTTTCTGTTAAAATATCATCAATTTGTTGTAAAAGGTTCGATTGAGCAAATTGGTAAGCTGATAAATTGACGCTGACAGAAAAAGATGAATCAACAATATTATTTTCTTGCCAGAGATGTAACTGATGGCAAGCTTGTTTGAGCGTCCAGTATCCTATTTTTAATATTAATCCTGTTTCTTCAGCAAGAGGGATAAAATCTGCTGGACTAATCAATCCTTGGGTCGGATGTTGCCAGCGAATTAACGCTTCTACACCTATAGCTTTACCTGTAATCAAATCAATTATTGGTTGATAATGAAGGATAAATTTTTCATTTTGAATGGCTTTTCTTAGATCAGTTTCTATCTGTAAACGTTGGTAAGCATTTTGGTGCATTTTCGGTACAAAAATTTGATATTGCTCTTTACCCAACGATTTAGCCTTGTACATAGCTATATCTGCGTCTCGCAATAATGCTTCAGGATCAGAATAAGTTGAGCATTCACTAACAATACCAATGCTAAAAGAAAGAAAAACTTCTCGTTCTCTTAAATGAAATGGATCTGTAAAACGTTGAGAAATGCTTTCGGCAATTTTAATAATTGCGTCCGCGTTAGTGAAATTTTTCAGCAAGATGACAAATTCATCTCCTCCTAAACGTGCTAAAAAAATGTCATCATCTAACAAAGACTTGAGACGTTGAGTAACTGCAATGAGTAGCTCATCTCCTGCTAAATGACCTAAAGAGTCGTTGACTATTTTAAAGCGATCGCAATCTAGATAAAATACAGCAAATTGATAATCAGGGTCTGCCTGTTGTGTGGCGATAGACTCCCACAGTTTCTCCATTAACAAGCTGCGGTTAGGTAGCTTGGTAAGTGAATCTTGAAATGCCATCTCCGCTAATTGGAAATTAGCAATTTCTAGCTGTTGAGTACGTTCTCTTACTCTTGCTTCTAGCTGTGTATTGAGGTCACAAATTGTTTGTCGAGCTTGAATAATAGTGAGTTGATGTTTAACTCGTGCTAAGACTTCTTCGATATGAAATGGTTTTGTAATATAGTCTGCACCACCCACTTGAAAAGCTTGAATTTTGTCGCTAATATCGTCGGCTGCACTTAAGAAAATGATGGGAATATGAGCAGTTTTAGGGTTAGATTTTAGCTGTTGACAAACCTGATATCCATTCATATCAGGCATTCTGATATCTAATAAAATTAAGGTAGGTAGAGCGGCCTCAACGGTTGTCAACGCCATTGTTCCACTAATTGCTTTCCGAGTTTCATATCCATTGCGCTCTAAAATGCTCGAGAGGAGACGAACATTTTCTAGCACATCATCAACAACCAAAATATTAATTTGGTTAGCTGATGATGAAATTTCTGCTAATGTGCTTTGATTATTCATATATTTAATAGGGAATAAGGAATAGGGAATTGGGAATTGGGAATTAATAATTTACTGTCACCTGTCACCTGTCACCTGTCACCTGTCACCTACTATAAATGTTTGAGTCAGTGTTATTAGTTGGTCAAACTGATAGTTGTCAATTAATTTAGTTAAGGCTGCAATGAGAGCAGTTTGCTCAGGAGGAATTTGAGTAATAAGATTAAGACATATACTATCATTGCCTTGGGCTGCTGCAAAATTTAATTCCTCAATCCATTCTTTGGGCATGATATTTAGGGCAGCATCATTCAGAATGAAGTCGAATTGATGAGGATAAGAGTCAGCAATTTCTTTACCTGAATTTGATTCATATATATATTCAACTTGTAGATAATCAGATAAAATGGTGAGAATTTCTTCCCAGCGGAATGGTTTGCTCAAGAAATCATCACAACCAGCTTCTAAGGTTTTTTGGCGTTGTTCTATAAAAGCACTAGCAGTCAAAGCAATGATTGTTGTGGGAGTTTGTCTTTGCTCAAGTGTTAATTCTTGTTCCTGATGGCGAATTTGTCGAGTAGCTGCATAGCCATCGAGAACCGGCATCTGCATATCCATAAAAATTAAGTGCGGTTGCCATTGTTGCCATAGAGCGATCGCTTCTTCACCATTTTCAGCTTCTAATACTTCAAAACCTAGCTGAATCAACATTTGGCTTAGTAGTAACCGATTAGCTGAATTATCTTCAACAATGAGAATTCGATGGTTTTGTCCAGGTGCAATACTAACTACACCATTAACAGGAATTGAACTAGAACTGAACACTTCTTCAGCTAAACTAGGCTGAATATAAAAAGTAAAACAACTACCTTGACCTAGTTGACTACGAACAGTAATTTCACCACCCATCAGTTGTACAAACTTTTGACTGATGCGTAACCCTAAACCTGTTCCTTCCTGTGATTTTTCTCCAGAGCGTGTTTGTTGAAATGCCTGGAATAACTCACTAATTTCTTCTGGGGCAATACCATAACCTGTGTCTTCAACTTCAAAACAGAGAGTATGGGAGGGTGTATTAGAGGGTGTGAAGTGTGGGGTGTGGGGTATAGGAGAACCCGCCCAAGATGCTGGTTTAGCGACTGGAGGCGACGACGGGCGATGTGGGGTTTGAGGTGCGGGGAGAGATATTCTTGTTTCCTCTCTGCTCCCATACTCCCATGCTCCCATGCTTCCATGCTCCTCTGCTTCTGTAAATGTGGTTACATTCCTAATCCGCATTTTCACACTGCCTTGATCGGTAAATTTGATGGCATTTCCCAGCAGGTTAATCAGTACCTGACGCAGTTTGTTTTCATCAGTTTTGATGTACTGGGGTACAGTAACATCACATTCAAAACTGAGTTTTAAGCCTTTGGATTGTGCTTTCAGTTGGAGCATGGCTTCCAAACTGTAGAGTAACTTGTGCAGATCAAACTCTGTTGCTACGAGTGTCACCCTGCCAGCTTCGATTTTTGACATCTCCAGCACATCGTTAATTAATGCTAGTAGGTGTTCGCCACTGTGATTAATGATTTCGATATACCGTTGATGGTCAACTTTTAGGGATTTATCCTGCTGCATTAATTGAGTAAAGCCGAGAATAGCATTGAGTGGAGTACGCAGTTCATGGCTCATGTTGGCCAGAAATTCGCTTTTAGCTCGACTGGCTGCATCAGCGGCTTCTTTGGCGAGTTTGAGTTCCTCCGCTTGTTGTTGGGTTTGGGCAAATAGTTCTGCCTGTTGTACTGCTACCCCCAACTGATTGCTAATTTGGGAGACGATTCCTATTTCTGCTTCTTTCCACTGCCGGGGACTACCATTTTGATAAGCTGCTAATAGACCCCACAGTTTTTTGCCACAGAAGATGGGTGTAATTATATAAGCCCGTGCTTGTAGTTGTTGGAGAAGATTCAGATAGCAGGGTTCAAAATTCCTGGTGTAGATATCGTTAACACAACAATAGCTGTTTTTTTGGCGATAAATGCCGCCTTGGGTTTCCTGTAAATAAGTATCACTACTCAATACATCTGAATTACTGAGTTGAGTTGTCACACAATTGTGTTGATTAACGGCAATTTGAGTCAGTTCAGTAGCATTTGTCGGTGCGGGTAACAAAATATTCCAATTGTTAGCGACTGACTCAGAAACTAATTCCCCACTCCAATCTGGGTTAAAGCGGTAAATTAAAACACGGTCGCACTTAAGATTTTGCCGTAATTCAGTGGTGGTGACACTAAAAATAGATTCCAAATTCAGGGTTTGACGCATTCGCAGAATTACGCCATTAATTGCCTTTTCTCTTTCTGCCATTACTCTCATAGCCGTTTCTGCTGCTATTCGTTCTTTAATTTCTGTTTCCAGGGAGGCATTAGCTTTTATAAGTGCGGTAGTGCGTTCTTTAACTCGGACTTCCAGATCCTCATAAGCTTGACGTTTTTCTGTTTCTGCCCATTTACGTTGTAGTTCGGCGGAAGCCCTGGCAGCAAATACCTGGAGGAGAGCTTTGTGGCGATCGCTTGCAAAAAATGGTTTAATATCAACAATACAAAGGTTGCCAATTACATTCTGATTGATATCAACTAAAGGAACGCCTACGTAACTTTTTGCTCCTAACTGTTCAATTAATTTGTTACCGGGAAAACTCTCCTGCAAGTTGTCTGGAAAGGCACACAGCATCTTCTCTTGAACTACAGTTTTACAAGGAGTGTTAATCAGTTCATATTCAAAGTTTTCTGCCCAATGATCTACAGACCACACATTAATACTTCTTACCTTTTGTAAGGATTTATCCACTCTCTCAAATACTATGGCGTAGGAAACGCCCAGGGCAGTTGCCAGATTTTGTACGAGAGCCGGAAAAAATTCGTTACCTGTGACAGCAGCAGTACCAGATACAATCGTTTGTAGGGTTTCTTCTGCTTTTTGGCGTTCTGTTATCTGCTGTTGTAGTTCCCGGTTGATGACTTCTAGCTGTTCAGGTGTTTGTAATGCCAAAAACTGGGGTAATAATTCTACCATCTGTAACGCTGTATAGCAAGAAACAAAAGCAGTTAAAGCACGTTCAATGCCAGAAACCCAGTAATCTGGATGCCACAGTGTCCAAATGTCGAGGAGATGCCCTGTACCACAGAGAATAATAAATGCACCAAATAAGACAAAGACTTTAGAAAAGGGAATGTCATTACGCTTGCTGACAAAATAGATCAGCATGGCGGGGATGGAAAAATAAGCGATCGCAATCAGGGCATCACTAACTAAATGCAAACCCACTAATGGAGTTTGCCAAAGATAGCAATGTCCGTGGGGTATATAGTAGTTAAAAGCTAAAATATGATTGATGTTTGGTAATAATGCCAACATTGTGTGCATATTGTCGAAGGTGCTATCCTCAACATAAGAGTTATAGTTAATAGCATAGTTTACCTAACCTGGACTATGTGAATCTCTTCAGTAGCAATTACAGCAGGGAACAAAAAACAAGGAATAGGGAATATGATTAGCAGCCGCTTGATATATGGCTTTATCATCTCAGTTGATACCTAATTCACTGGCTACTTTTGTTAGTCTAATCTTTACTGAATTAAAGAAATTTTTACATTAGCAAAATAAAAACACCATCCATGATGGAACTTTAAGCAGGAAATTTAACAATGTAAACAGGAATTTTACTTGATACAAAACAAATATTGATAAAATCAGCTACTGGTAGAGTATTCAGTTTGGACACTAGCTGTCCATATTATTGCGTGTGATTCCCGATGACGATTTGTTTGTACAATCCCAATCCCAAAAACGTAGAAGAGGAGTTATTCTCAGTTCTCAAGGCTGGCAAAGGTTACAGGCTGCTGAATATTTATCGGCAGTGAGGGAAAATGCTGGCAATCCTTATACTTTAGAACAATTGAGCGATCGCACTGGACTTAGCACCAAAACCCTCACCAAAGTCCGAAAACGACAAAGCCCTATCGATCAACCTACCCTAGCTTCCTACTTTGAAGCCTTTGGACTGTCTTTAGAAGAAGATGATTATATCAGGCAAGAAGCAGACCAAAATGCAGCCCAAGCAGTGTTGGCTGGGTTACTGCAAGCACCCTTAAAAGGGCAACTTCCGCTTGACTCACCTTTTTACCTTTATCGTCCGCCAGCAGAAAAACTGTTTTTGCGGGAAATTTTTCAACCAGGCGCTTTAATTCGTATTCGCGCTCCCCGACAATTTGGTAAAACCTCTCTGATTGCTAAAGGTTTAAGCCAAGCTAAAGAACATCAGTTTCGGACAGCAGTTGTGAGTTTACAACTGGCAGATAGTCATGTTCTGAGCAGTTCAAATCAGTTTCTTCAGTGGCTTTGTGTCATGGTCAGCCGCAGTTTAGGTTTACCTCACCGTCTGGATGAATTGTGGAATTCTTTATTTGGCAGTAATTATAGTTGTACTGATTATTTCGAGAGCTATTTGTTATCTCATGCCGAAAGTCCATTGCTTTTAGTATTAGATGAAGTCAACGTTTTGTTTAATCATCCAGACATTGCTGCTGATTTTTTTGGAATGTTGCGAGCTTGGTATGAACAAGCAAGACACAGCACAGGTAACAGCGAAATATGGCAGAAGTTACGGTTAGTAATTGTGTATTCAACAGAGGTATTTTTACCCTTAAATTTACATCAATCCCCTTTCAATGTAGGCTTACTGATTGAATTACCAACATTTACCCAAGAACAAGTAAGAGAACTAGCTATTAGCTATGGACTAGAACCTCCAGAAGATTATGCCATAGAGTTAATTAAGTTAGTTGGAGGAAATCCTTATTTAACTCAATTAGCCTTATTTCACCTGAGTCAAAAACTGGTTACTTTAGAACAATTACTAACCAATATCACCACACCTGAGAGTATATTCAATAGTCATTTGCGCCAACAACTGGGATATTTAGAACAACATACTAATCTAAAAGAAGCAATGGAACAAGTAGTAATATCTCCTAACGGGATTGAACTACATCCAACAAAATCATTTCAATTACAAGGAGTAGGATTAGTTAGATTTAACAATCAATTGACAATACCTAGCTGTCAGTTATATCAACGATATTTTAGTCAGGTGTTGAATTAAGGGTGTAGGGGTGTAGGGGTGTAAGGGTGTAAGGGTGTAGGGGTGTAGGGGTGTAAGGGTGTAAGGGTGTAGGGGTGTAAGGGTGTGGGGGAAGAAAGAATTTTGCAAAGTTGAATGGAGTTGATATTGTTTTGTTAATAAAGTTTTGAATCTATCCTTTATTTTGCAGTGCGTTAATTATGAATAATAGTAGCTTACCTACTGATTCACACTGATTTAATAAAGTAGGAATAGCTTGAGAAGAATCTATCTCTACCCTCATTGCCAGTAATAAATGAGTTTCTAATTCTTTAAGAGAACCTTGCGCTATATACAAAAATTGAATATATTCTCCGCGAGTCTTTCTACCATAACCTTCTGCAATATTGGCTGGAATTGATACAGCAGCACGACGAATTTGTGATGTCATGCCATAAGTTTCTTCCTTGGGAAATGTCTTGGTTATTCTGTAACAAGATTCAGCAAGATTCATGGCTTCTTGCCAAACTTTTAAATCACGATAAGACTGAATTGGTGAATCTTTCATTTAGGAGTATAAGGGGTGTACAGGTATGAGGGTGTAATAAAGTAGGTTATAGTTATGAGTATAGATTGAACTCAATCATAATTAACATATATAAAAGTAATATATATATAAGAAAGCATCCGACGAAACATCCCTACACCCCTACACCCTTACACCCTTACACCCCTAATGCTTTCCAATCCCTTTTATCAAGTTGGTGGTAGTCTACCAGTTAATGCTTCTACTTATGTCAGAAGAGAAGCTGATGAAATGTTGTTTCAAGGATTGATGAGTTGTGAGTTTTGTTATGTGTTTAATGCTAGACAAATGGGTAAATCTAGTTTGCGTGTCCAGACTACTCACCGTTTGCAATCTGAAGGGGTTCGTTGTGGTGTAATTGATATTACGGCAATTGGCACAAAAGAGGTGACAGCAGAACAATGGTATGCTTCTATTTTGGGCTTATTAGTAAAAAATTTTAGTTTAAGTATAAATTTATTGAATTGGTGGCGTGAGCGATCTCATCTTTCTTTTGTTAATCGGTTAAATGATTTTATTGATACTGTTCTCTTAAGCCAAATTTCCGCACCTATTGTTATTTTTATTGATGAAATTGATAGCGTTTTAAGTCTCAATTTTTCTACTGATGACTTTTTTGCTTTAATTCGCGCCTGTTATAATCGCCGTGCTGAACAACCAGATTATCAGCGTCTGACATTTGCTTTATTTGGTGTTGCTACTCCCGCCGATTTAATTTCTGATAATACCCGCACTCCTTTTAATGTGGGTAAAGCCATAGAATTAAAGGGCTTTCAATTCACAGAAGCCACACCTTTATTAGCAGGATTAACTAATGTTGTTCCTGGTCCTGATTTTACTTTACAAAGGATTTTGTATTGGACGGGAGGACAACCGTTTTTAACACAAAAGTTGTGTAAGATTGTCAGTAGTCACTGGTCAGTTTTTAATGGCACAATTGATCAGTTGGTGGAAACTTACATTCTTGACAATTGGGAAAGTCAAGATGAACCAGAACATTTAAAAACGATCCGCGATCGCCTACTTTATAGTGAACAACGTATTGGTAGATTACTGGGAATATATCAGCAGATTTTGTTGCGGAGTCCTCTGGATAACCTCTCTCCAAACCTCTCTCCTACCAGGAAAGAGGCTTTAAATTCTCCCCATTCCCTTGTAGGGAAGGGGGTTGGGGGGTTAGGTCAAAATTATGGCATTACTACAAATGACAGTCCAGAACAAACAGAATTAATTCTCACAGGGTTGGTGGAAAAAAGAGCAGGACTGCTACAAGTTAAAAATCCGATTTATCAGCAAATTTTTAATTTAGATTGGGTGGGTAAACAACTAGCTAATTTACGTCCCTACTCCCAAGCTATCAATGCCTGGATCACGTCAGGATATACAGATGAATCCTGGTTACTGCGAGGACAGGCTTTACAGGAAGTGCAAAGATGGACACAGGGAAAAAGTTTAAGTGATTTGGATTATCGCTTTTTGGCAGCTAGTCAAGAACTAGAAAGGCAAGAAATCGAGAAAAAACTAGAAGCCGAAAGATTGCAAGAAGTAGAAGCGAGACTAGAAATAGAGCGTAAACGTTCTGTCGAACAACTGCGGAACTTGAGACGACAACGGGTGATGTTGGGAATAGTCAGCGTGATGATGTTGGTAGCGATCGCCCTCGGACTGGTAGCCTATCACCAATATCAACAAACAGCAATCAGTGAAGTGAGAGCGATCGCTCTTTCCTCAGAAGCTTTGTATGCTTCTAATAAATCTTTTGATGCCCTCCTCCAAGCAATTAAAGGTAAAGAGCGTCTACAAAATATTAACAGCACCGATGACAAACTCAAAGCACAAGTTGATTCTGCTTTGCAAAGAGTAGTCTTGACTATTCAAGAATATAACCATTTGACAGGACATAAAGCCGCAGTTCTAGCAGTTCATATTAGTCCCGATGGCCAACAAATAGCAACAGCAGGTGTAGATAAAACCATCAAACTCTGGAAACCAGATGGTACTCTGATCAAAACCTTAACAGGACATCAATCAATAGTCAGAGTCGTTAAATTCAGTCCAGATGGAGAAATTATCGCCTCTGCCGGAGATGACACCACCATCAAACTCTGGAAACGAGATGGTACTCTGATCAAAAGCATTCCTACTGAAAGTTCTGGAATTTGGAGTCTAGCCTTTAGTCCTGATAGTTCCACTATTATTTCTGCGGGAACTGGTATTTTACAAATCTGGAGTCGGGAAGGTGAATTGATACACAAAGTTTCTTCAGAAACAACCGGAATCAGAGATGTTACCTTTAGCCCAGATGGTCAAACTATAGCTGCTGCCTGTGCTGATAACCGCGTGAAACTCTGGAACCGCGATGGCACATTAAAAATAATTTTAGAAGGACATAATGCCCCTGTCCATGCAGTTGCCTATAGTCCCGATGGTAATTTGCTGATTTCTGGCGGTGCTGATACGAATATCAAAATCTGGAATCGAGAAGGTAAATTATTACAGACTATACCCAGTGGCCATAATGCTGGCATCTACCAATTAGCCTTTAGTCCTGATGGTAAAACCTTTGCTTCAGGCAGTTGGGATAAAACAATTAAGCTGTGGAATCGGGATGGTAGCTTAATTACCACCTTGAGGGGACATGATGCCACAATTTGGGACATAGCTTTTAGTCCAGATAGTAGTTATATTGCCTCAGCCGGAGCAGAAAATATCACTCGCCTCTGGAAAATTCAAAACATCTATCAAAAAACCTTGTACGCTTTTATAGGCACAGTTCGTACAGTTACATTTAATCCCCAAGGTACAATGGTGGCTGTAACGGGAACGGACAAAACTATTAAACTCTTTAACACCAACGGCATCAAGTTACGCACCATCAAAACTTTTACTACAGATGTGTCCGATTTGGATTGGCATCCTACTGGTAACTTGTTGGCATCTACTGGAGAAGACAAAGTTATTAGGCTTTGGAAACCGGATGGCACTCTAGTTAGAAGTCTAGAAGGACATCAAGCGACTGTTTTATCAGTTTCCTGGAATCCAAAAAATAATACTGTAGCTTCCAGTGGTGTAGATGGTAATATCTTCCTCTGGCAAGCTGACGGTAAACTGATCAAAACCTGGAAAGCCCACGATGTGGCGATTTGGAATATTCAATTTAGCCCTGATGGCAAAACTTTAGCATCAGCCAGCAATGATGGTACAGTTCGCTTATGGAATCAAGATGGCAAACTTTTACACACCCTCGCAGGACATAATGCTGCCGTTTGGAGAGTAGCTTTTAGTCCTGATAGTAAAAGGCTTGCTTCAGGTAGTGGGGATAACACAATCAAGCTTTGGACTACGGATGGTAAGTTGCTAAAAACCTTAACAGGTCACACGGCTGCTGTGTGGGGTATTGCCTTCAGCCCCAATGGTAAATTGATGGCCACAGGTAGCATTGATGAATCTGTAAAAATCTGGAATCAAGATGGAACTTTAATTACTACTCTTAACGGACATCATTCTGGTATCCGTACTGTGGCTTTTCATCCTTATCTACCCATGATTGCCTCTGGCAGTGATGACCAGACAGTTGTTCTGTGGAATTTAGAGCAAATCCTGAATCTTGATTTGGTGAAATCTGGTTGTAACTGGGTAAGGAATTATTTACAGACTAATACTGCTGTTGAAAAGGATAATTCTTTGTTGTGCAGAGATGTTTTATGAGTAGACATTTTTTCTCTGAGGCTCAGAAGTTTTTAGATATAAAACACCCTTGGATTATTCTCATGTACATATTACCATAACCAGTCAAGAAGTCAAGACCCTAGTAAAATCGTTAATAATTTGCAAAAGATTCTCAAAATTATTGAGAATAAAGTTAAGCTTATTGAGAATCAGGGTGTAGTCTGGCTTTTTTATCAAATTCTGATTGAAATAACTTATAGGCAAAAGCAAGATAGTTTGCTGTTCCTAATCACAACTATAGGAAACAGGCATAATCGCATCTTGTAAATTTGCACCCTTGAGATTAGCACCTGTTAAATTTGCACCTCTAAGATTTGCGCCTTGAAGATTTGCACCTGCTAAGTTTGCATATTTTAAATTTGCCCAAGTTAAATCAGCATTCGTCAAATTCGCTTCATTCAAATTAGCTCTGAATAAGTATGAACTGCCTAAATGTGAGTTGGTTAAATTAGCTTTATACAAATTGGCTTTATAAAAGTAAGTTTGCATTAATTCCGCTTCATACAAATTCGCTTCACTCAAGTCAGCGGTAATTAAATTAGCACCAATCAAATTAGCAAAACCAAGATTACTGCGGATGAGCTTTGCATCTGCCAAATCTACATCTTTTAAATTAGCGTTGCTCAAATCAGTACCAATTAAATTAGCATCTGTAATTACAGCACCTCTAAGATTGGCTGCATTCAAATCAGCACCAATTAAAATTACCTTACTCAAATTTGCTTGTGTCAGCACCGCACCACTTAAGTTAGCAATACTCAAATTAGCTTGAGCAAGGTCAGCTTCTATCAACTTGGCTTGCGACAGATTTGCACTACTTAAATTTGCACCTCTCAAATTAGTTCGCACCAATAAAGCGTGACTTAAATTTACCTTGGTTAAATTAACCCCTTCTAGGTTTGCACCCCGGAAGTTTTCTCCTTGTAGGTTAGCTGTGCTGAGGTCTATTTCCAGTTGGGGATTTTGCTGTCTCCACTCTATCCAGGTGACAGCACCTGCTTGGAGTAAAGCTAAATGCTCTCGACTTGCCATTTTTTCTCCTTTTATTCCTGACGCTGAGTTTGAGGTGTGCGGCCTGGGACATTTTCAATTGCGGCTAAAGCTCCTGCTGCACCGGCTAAAATATCCCGTTCAGTTCCCCCTAAATACAGTCGGCCAAAGCTGCCTACGGCTTGCACTTCCAAAATATTAATTTGGGCGGCTTTCTCAGCTTCGTTAGCTGCCAGTGCAGCATAAGCAGCAGGTTCAACTTCTAAAACATACAGGGTTTGTCCTGCTAGTAATAACTGTCCGCGACGGGTGCGGTTGATGAGTTGGGTTTGGTAAGCGTCAATGTTGCGAATAATCTGGCTGGAAACTACACGGGGTTTGAGACAGTCTTCTTTTTTCACTCCCAACATGGCTAAAATGGCTTGTCCTGCGGCTCTTGTTTCCCCTTGAGAGCCAGAATGCACTTCTAAAAGTCCATACAATCTTTCTACTACCTGTACTCCCGGACGGACAGAGGCAGATTTGAGGGCTACGTCTGTAATTTTATTGATTTCAATACCGGGTGAAATTTCAATCCACAGGGATGTATCCCCTGGTAATGGTAAAAAACCTTGGGCGACTGTTCCCATATATGCGGCGTGTTGCGGTTGCAGATTGTCTAGAAATACGAAACTGCGTAATTCTATGCCCAAAGTTTTGCTCTCCAGTTTTAGATATGCAATATTTGAGTTTACCGATAAAGGCCGCATCAGTAAATGAGGCAGAAGGCAGGAGGCAGGAGGCAGGAGGCAGGAGGCAGGAGGCAGAAGGCAGAAGGCAGAAGTTATTAATTTTGACTTTTTTCCCCTACACCCCTACACCCCTAAACCCTTACACCCCTACACCCTTTTCAAAATGGCGTTATTGTCTGTAAATGCAGATTTTCCCCTGATTGGGGATGTTGAAAAGAGATTTCTCTGGCGTGTAGATGTAATCGAGTAGCATTAGCATTGCAACCATATAAGCGATCGCCCAAAATTGTTACTCCCAATCCTCGCACATGAGCCGCATGAACCCGCAACTGGTGAGTTCTTCCCGTAAGGGGTATAAATTCTACACGGGTGTAGTTTCCTTCTGTTCCCATCACCCGAAACTGGGTCAAGCTGGGTTTACCCCGTTCTAAATCTACTTGTTGATAAGGACGATTTTCGGGATTTCCCCACAATGGTAAATCAATTATACCTTGGTTTGTGGTGAGAGAACCAGCCAAGATAGCTTCATAAATTTTGTGTATTTGTCGGTTTGCAAATTGTTGATTTAGCTGAGAGTAGGTGCTAGTATCTCGTGCCAATAACAAAATCCCTGAAGTTTCTTGATCTAAACGATGTACTGTCATCAATTCCATATCATACAAATTCCGTAACCGACTCAGAACACTATCTTGGTTATGAGCATAACGTCCAGGTACAGAAAGTAATCCTGCTGGTTTATTAACAGCAATTAACCATTGGTCTTCATAGATAATCTCTAATTCTTCCCATAAACAAGTGGTTCTGTTTCCCTTTCCTTGTAGGAGAGGGTGAGGTAGAGGTAAGTTATTTTTTAATCCTGATAGCAAAAACCCCATTAATGGTTGACATCTTTCTGCACAAGCACCATAAAATTCTCCGGAAATTTTATCCTGTACTGAAGACTCACCCCACCAAAATTCTGCCATTGCTAACGGTTTTAATTGATGAGTCGCAGCATAATGTAACAACTTAGGAGCGCAACATTCCCCTGTTCCTGTGGGTGTTCCTTCTGGTAATAATTGTTGTATAGATAAAGATTGTCCATAAAAATTAGTCAAACTATATGCAGCGTGCATTTGGGTTTGCAGTTGCCGTGATAGTGCTTTTCGCTGTTGTTTAAGTTCTCTAATTCTACTATCTGCGACTGTAATTATCTCCTGTAAAGGCTGCAAAATTTCATTTTGACGACGTTTGAAATATTTTCTCTCAATTCCCTGCTGACGGCTTTCAGCTTCTAGTTCTGCTAGGGCAATTTCTAACTTTTCTCCTGTCAAAGTTTGCTGGTATTGTTGGCGTTTTTCCTGTCGTTTTTGTTTACTTTGACTATGTTGCAAATTAATTAATTCTAACTGCTGTTTAAATTCCGTAACTAATATTTGATATTGTTCTCGTTCTGGCAGTTGTTTGAGAGTAATTATTTCTTGTTTAATTTTTTCTAACTCAGTTAAAGTATAAGTTTCTGCTAAAGCAACTTCTTCACGTCCAGGAATGGGTGTCACCCAACCTTCTACCACACTACAACCATTCAAAAGACCGGAAAATGCTTTAATAACTCTTTGTTCCCCGTTAGGTAATTCAACTAATAAAATACCATACATTTTACCTTCGTGATTATAAATTTGATTTTGGCTAAGTTGCTGCATTAAGCCATAAGCTAAAGTTTCTGCTAAAGCAGTACGAGGTAGTCTCAGCAGTTCTCCAGTGTGGGGACATTTACCTTCATAATAATAGCTAGGAGGTGTAGAAATAATTCCAGTATTTGGTTGCATGAAATCTGATAACGGATGTAAAATTACCATAGATTTTCAGACAATACAGTTCAGTTAATAATTGCTTCTCTCTATTCTCTGTGTCTTCTGTCCTTGCTTAATGATTTTGTTTAATCGGAAGTTTAATAATAAACTCCGTTCCCTGTCCAGGTGTAGTTAGACACTGCAAATTACCATTATGTGTAGCAGTCACTATTTGATAACTGATTGACAAACCCAATCCTGTTCCTTGACCAACTGGTTTGGTGGTGAAGAAGGGGTCAAATATCCGATTGCAAATTTCTTTTGGTATTCCTACACCATTGTCTTTGATGTGAATAGCAATATACTTTTTGTTAATCAATTTTGTTTTAATAACAATTTTTTGGTTTTCTGTAGTTGTATCTGCTAGAATATCATGATATCTATGTTCTTCTAAAGCATCAATTGCATTACTGATAATGTTCATAAATACCTGATTTAATTGACCAGGGTGACATTCAATTAAGGGTAAATCACCATAATCTTTTATCACTTCAATTTCCGATTGTTTAGGTTTTTCTTTAATTCTATGCTGGAGAATTAATAGTGTATTATCAATACCTTCATGGATATTGACCTCTTTCATATCAGCTTCGTCTAGTCGAGAAAAATTTCTCAAAGATAAGACAATTTCTCGAATTCTTTTAGTTCCTACTTCCAGATAATTAAAAAGTTTATTTGTATCTTCTAGAATAAATTCGAAATCTATATCTTCAATATAAGCTTGAATTTCAATTACAGGTTGAGGATAATAAACTTGATATAGTTTTATTAAACTGAGAAAATTTTGTAAATACTCCTTAAGTGGTGTAATGTTACCATGAATAAAGTTAACTGGATTATTAATTTCATGAGCAACACCAGCTACTAATTGTCCCAAACTGGACATCTTTTCAGTTTGAATTAATTGAGTTTGAGTTTCCTGAAGTTCTTGGAGTATTTTTTCTAATTCTTGAGCTTTTAATGTTAGTTGTGCTTGAGATTTTTTTAACTTAATTTCAGTTTCTCGTCTATCAGTAATTTCAGTTTCTAGATCCTGATTTAGTTGAAACAGTTCAGAGGTTCTTTCAGTCACTCTAGATTCCAAAGATTGATAAAAATCAGACAATTTTACAGTCATCTGATTAAACTCATTGGCTAATTGTTCAATTTCATCATTGGTTTTAATATCTAAATGATAATTCAAATCTCCTGAGCCAATTTTTGCTACTCCAATTTGTAGTTTATGCAGTGAGCGCAGAACGGGAATAATAATAACTAATTGCAATAAAAATATTAAAAATATACCAATAGTAGTTACAAACATAAAAATTGCATTCTTTTTTCTTATTTTTATAACATTTTCATTTGCTGCATAATACTGTTTTTGAACATTCTGAGAAATAGCCGACAGATAAAATGTAATGTCTTTTACATAAGAGTTAATCGCTTTGAGACCATCCTGAGAACTAGCTAAAGTAGTTATATTATTATCTAAATTATTTGCTAATTTTATTAAAAAAATGTGCCGACGACGAACAAGCAACACTTCGTCAGAAGATTTTTCCATCACGATTTCTAAGTTATCCAGTTCCATCAGGAACTTAGACATTACTTTCTTGTATTCCACCAAGTTTTGATTGTTGTGTTCTAGAACCACAAAATCCTTAAGTAATAGAGCTTGATCTTTCAAATATTTTTCTAGATTATTAGTAATGGTAAGTGCTTGTGCAGTTTTCCTCTGAGTTTTTTCAGCAGTTACTTCAGCTTGATGCAGATTCAAAATACTAGCACCCATCAAACACATAAACCCAGCTAATACGGTCGAAGATCCTAGAAATTTTTGCCAAATCTTCATATTATTGATCGAATGTATATTTGATTTGGAAGAATTATTTCTGAGTTTTTTCATCTAACTTGGCTTGTAATTGCCTGATTGATTCGTAGTTCATATCATCTACAAGAGTAGATCCTGCTGTTTCCACATTTCAAACTGCTACAATTCCTTCAGCAGCATCATTACTGATAGAAGCATGAGTGTCGCTACTAGTTTTTGGGAATGGTAGATAGAGAATTTGTACTGTTCATGAGTCATAGGTCAAATATTTTCGCTGTGACTAGGTATCAAAAATATAGGAAAAGTCAATAATAAATGACTTCAGCATCTATACTTATAATTCCCTATTCTCGGTCAAGGTGAACACTATCCGGTAAAATTACAGCGATTGCAGATAAATTAATTAAGTACATCATTTCACTGAAAAGCTTAGTATTAAGCTTGTTTTACTACTGATGGGTGATGACTAATATCTAATATAGATGGTAAGAATTCAGGAGTCAGGAGTCAGGAGAAGCTACGCAGATCTCTGGTGCAGGAGTCAGAATATTTGTTTGTAGCAGGAATCTTCCATCAGCAAGTTTTTTCATCAATGATCAAGACATTTTGTCCCCCAGTGGCGTTACATAGTAGATACAGAAGTCAAACAAGAACCTAGAATAGCTAATGGTGAAATCTTTTTTTTAAAATTAAATGTAAAGATTTTTTCAGCGATCGCTTGCCAAATTCCCTATCTGTATAGTACATTTGTACAGTTACAAGAGAAACCCCCCGCCCCTGTGGTGGGGCTTTTATTTTTTTTATGAGGTGTGTAGGGTGTGGGTTGTAGGGTGTAGGGTGTAGGGTGTAGGGTGTAGGGAAAGAAGAAAGGTAAATATTATCCATTACCCATTACCTGTATTTATGCAACTCGACTGGAAAACTGTCAAAACCTACGAAGATATCCTCTATCAAAAAACCGATGGTATTGCCAAAATCACCATTAACCGTCCCCATAAACGCAACGCTTTTCGCCCTAAAACCGTATTTGAACTATACGAAGCTTTCTGCGACGCACGAGAAGATACAAATATTGGTGTAGTTCTATTCACTGGTGCAGGCCCCCACACAGACGGCAAATATGCGTTCTGTTCCGGTGGTGATCAAAGTGTACGCGGACAAGCCGGTTATGTAGATGATGCTGGTATTCCTCGTTTAAATGTATTGGACTTGCAACGTCTAATTCGTTCCATGCCCAAAGTAGTCATTGCTTTAGTAGCTGGCTATGCTATTGGTGGCGGTCATGTTCTGCATTTAATTTGTGATTTAACAATAGCTGCTGATAATGCGATTTTTGGACAAACAGGCCCAAAAGTTGGTAGTTTCGACGGTGGTTTTGGTGCTAGTTATCTGGCGCGGATAGTGGGACAGAAAAAAGCACGAGAAATTTGGTTTCTCTGTCGTCAATATGACGCTAACCAAGCTTTAGAAATGGGATTAGTTAATTGTGTAGTTCCTGTAGAAGAACTCGAAGCTGAAGGTATTAAATGGGCGCAAGAAGTATTAGAAAAAAGCCCCATTGCTATTCGTTGCCTCAAAGCAGCATTTAACGCAGATTGTGATGGACAAGCTGGTTTACAAGAACTTGCTGGTAATGCCACCCTTCTTTATTACATGACAGAAGAAGGTGCAGAAGGAAAGCAAGCATTTCTGGATAAACGCCCTCCTAATTTTCGGAATTTCCCTTGGTTGCCTTAGATTTACAAGTAGTTAGCATGAAAACCATCTTGGTGCATGGCTTTGTAAATAAATTTTGTACTTCCTTTACCTGCAATACGCTGTAATTTGAAATCGCACTTTGTCAGAGGTGCGATTTTGATCAATTTCTAAACTTGTAAAACTAAAAAATTTAAAGTCAAATAGTCTGGAATTGGACAAAAAATTGATTAAAGTAATAATGGTAGGCTAAATTAACACGGTCTGAGTATTGACTTCTGCTGAAGTGGAGGCAGGAATTTCTGCAACAGGAACAATTTCTAGATTGTCTAAATCTGTTTTTAGAGTGTGAGATGTAGATAAAACAGGTTTTGCTACTGGCAGAGTCCAAGCTTCTTCTAAAGTTTCCCAAGAAGGCGCAAAAGCGGGTAAAGCTAGAGAGCAAGCTTTCCAACCTGCTTGTACCGGTGCGCCCAACTGTTGACACATTCCACCGCGACGACCCTCTGGTTGGTAATGACGGCAATATCGACAGGCAGATGTTAAATGGTTAATTGGTTTCATTTGGGTTCATCTTTAGTGTCATTTCGGGCTAATTATCATACCTATATATTTTCCTTCTCTGACAAAAGAGGTATAAATGCCAAAAAGGTATTATTTTATCTGGGTTCTAGCTATTTATATGAAAAAATAAACTTTAGGATATCTTTAGAATCTTGTTATATTTGTAAACGATTACTGGAGTGGCTACATACTTGTTTTTGGCTTAAAAGCATTGGGGATCAAGATTAAAAGTTGAATTTTAGATTTCTTCGGAGTTTGTAAACAACTCTTTGAATTAACGTAAATAAGTATTTATCACATTAATTTATCTGAATTATTGAGCAGGAGTCGATATATTAACAGATATAGGATTTCAGTTTAATTAGTGAAATCACTTATGCCTGGGCATTGGACAATTCATTTATTGCCTATTCCCTATTCCCGACACCCGACACCCGACACCCTATTCCTCATAACTGTTTAGTAACACAAAGACAACAAACACGCCAGCGTTGCAATTCACCTGGTGGTGTGGGACATTGACATTGAGGACAAAGAGGTAAATTTTGCGATCGCTGTTGTATAGCCCTCGACCAATTTGCAAAACTAGTCTCAGCATTCTCACCAGTAGCTGTAACCTCAGCCTCAGCAATCACCTGACCCAAGTCACTGCTATCCAAGTAACTGGGATGTTGTTGTGGTGACAGCGTTTGTGGCTGATTTCCTGGTAATGGTGATTTTTTCCACTCAGCAGTAGAGAAGCGAATATCTATCAAAGGTGTGGGCAACTTTTGATTTAACTTTAAAAGAATGGCTTTCCGTCCAAAAGTTAAATTTTGCGCCCAAGCCGCACTAGAAGTTGCTACCCACAAAACATCTCTTTGTACTGACAAAGGCCGCGTTTGTGCCGCCACCACATCACCAACAACTTCTCCCCAACACTTAAGCAACTTTTGAAAAGGTTGTTCTTGCCATTTGGCTTCTAATTCCAGAATGCCTAAAATATCATTAACTGATTTCAGCGACATCTTTTTCAATAAAGCAAAAATTTAACTAGGTTTGGGCAACTATAATACAGAGTTAGAAAATTTATCCAGCATGATTACGTTTGAGGCAGTGTGGCAATGAGTCAAAATCCGATCCTAGATTCCGGCACTCAATCGTCTAAAACATCTGGCTTAAAGCCAGAACTAGCCACAGCATTGGCAAGTTTGGAAATACAACTAGATCAAGAGTTAACTCGATACAGACGCGCACGCAAGGGTTTTAAGCAAGAAAAACCGTTTAGTGTACAGAGCTACACCACCAACCAACCCCAAAAGTTCAATGGCACGACTGAAACATTGGCAAAAGTTCAGCTATCATTGCCAGAAATCAACAATAGCCCAATTTCCCCAGCAAGCCCAGTTCCAGCAATAGAAAATCAGCCAGAAATCAATCATTTGTCGGTGTCTTCTACCGAAGAATCGAGCCAAACACAAACTCCACCACCTCCAGCTATTCCCACATCAATCAGTAGCATAGTACCTACCAAGGTTCAAGCTACTGAAAGTGAAACTCTCATTCAACCAGATCATAGTTCTCCACACCCAGATGATTATTTAGCATCTAGTGAAGCACTCCTACGCAGTCTGAATGAAGAAAAAGCAGAACCAAAGAGGTTGACTGGTTCTAGTGATAGTTTGCTTTCACCATTGGGGATTGGTTCTATGCTGCTGCTACTACTAGCCAGTCTGACTTTAGGTTATGTAGTGTTCAATCCCAAAACTTTACCGCAATTGAATTTAGCCAAATTATTCAACAGTATTTCCGCCACAAATACGGACAATACCTTAATTACGGAAAGTAATATCACGCAGACACCCCAACCAGAAATAAAGCCTATACCTAAGTATCCTAACTTGGCAGTACGTGAGTTTCCACAGGTGAAAGATCCTAATGATGTAGTGGGTTTAAAACCGAAAGTCCGACCAACACCAACAGCAATATCTCAACCCATCGTTGTTGCAACTCCCAAAAGTTCAGTAGTTCCCGTCAATTCAGACCCTGCTGCTGCCAGCACACCTAGTCCCACACCAACCCTATCAGCCGTCAATCCAGAAATCAAACCCTCAGCCGATGGGTTCTATTATCTGATAGCTGATAATAATAGCGATGGTGCTTTAGCAGCTGCACGGCAAGTAGTTCCTGATGCTTATTTATCACCTAACCAAAAGTATATTTATCTTGGTGCATTGAAAACTAAAGAGGACGTACAACTCAGGTTGCAACAACTAAAAGCTAAGGGGATTAAAGCCAGTGTACAGCAGCCATAAAGGAAGTAGAGTCCAGATGGAAGTAATGAAGCGGATTTTTCGGGTGGTGCGATCGCTGCTGATTCCCCCAGGAGTGGTATCGTCGCGCCCAACTAGCTCTGCAACAAGGTAACGAAATTAGGACTTACGCAAAAGAATCAAAAAATAAGGTTTTCGGAGGATAGGTTCATCAAAGGAAAAACGCCACAACGCCAGTCGTCTCCAGTCGGGAAAAGATCCCACGACGCTGGCTCACCTACACCCAGCCCTGATGATAAATTTTGTGTGTAAGTCCGGGAAATTTTAGCACGGGAAGCCATCGGTCAATTGAGCAGTGAAAATCTGGAAACAAGATTTGCTCAGTTGAATTCTATTAATGATGTTGATGCTGAACTAGCCGCAATGAAAACCCAAATCTTAGATAAGGTAAATAACCCGCAGCTTGAGAATAAACTCCTAGCACAGCAGATACTCTAAACACCAGAGTGTTAAATGTGATTAGTTAATGTAGCTGAATTATAAGGTCATGATTCAGAATGGAGAGAGGATACCATTCCAGACTGAAAAGATTAAATTTAAATAGATAGCTCTTAAACGGTAAACAAGCGAACTGTCCAACCAAGCGCGTAAACCTCACAAGGAAAAACAAAGTTATGGGATTATTTGATCGCCTCAAAAGAGTAGTTGGTGCTAACGTCAACGATTTGATCAGTAAAGCAGAAGATCCAGAAAAAATGCTAGAGCAAGCCATCCTGGAAATGCAGGAAGACTTGGTACAGCTACGTCAGGGGGTTGCCCAAGCGATCGCAGCCCAAAAACGCACCGAGAAACAATACAATGAAGCCCAAAATGAAATCAATAAGTGGCAACGTAACGCCCAACTAGCTCTGCAAAAGGGTGATGAAAACCTGGCAAGGCAAGCATTAGAGCGTAAGAAAACTTTTAATGATACCTCTACAGCCCTAAAAACCAGCCTGGATCAGCAAGTCATTCAAGTAGAAACTCTCAAGAAGAATTTAATCCAGCTAGAGAGCAAAATTTCTGAAGCCAAAACCAAGAAAGAAATGCTCAAAGCCCGAATTACTGCTGCTAAAGCTCAAGAGCAACTGGGTGCAATGGTCAGTGGCATGAATACTAACAGTGCTATGGCTGCTTTTGAGCGTATGGAAGAAAAGGTATTGATGCAAGAAGCCCGCGCTCAATCTACAGCAGAATTAGTAGGTGCAGATTTGGAAACCCAATTTGCACGTTTGGAATCTGGTAGTGATGTAGATGATGAATTAGCAGCTTTGAAAGCGAGTATGCTACCACCTGCAACTCCTGCTCATCAACCACAACTACCCCCAGAACAAACAACTACCACTACACAACCACCAACTACCACTGCGAAAGTTGCTGAACCTGTAGATTCTGAGTTAGAAGCCCTCAAGAGACAATTGGATCAGTTATAGCAGGTGACAGTGGAAAAAGCCTTTGAGTGTCTAAGTTTTATTTTTGGTAATGTCCTAAGCGCCTTGTCTACAGCTATATAACTATTGCAGAAAAGGCATTTGGCAGCGTCCCACACCTCCTGGTAGTGGGATTTTGTTTCATTTTGCTTTGTCAGTTGTCAGTTGTCAGTTGTCAGTTGTTACTCCCCCTGCTCCTTGCCTTCTGCCTTTTGCCTTGTGATAGCGTTCACGTTTGCGGAGCTTGGTGCAAGCCATACTCCTGCCTTCTGAACTACTGAACTACTGAACTACTGAATTACTGAATTACTGAACTACTGAACTCCTGATAGCGAAGCGTGGCGTTAGCCATACTACTGAACTCCTGCCTCCTGACTCCTTTTAAGATACAGTAGTGTGTGTGCCTACTTTGAACGATGCCACCTAATGGAGACTTAAATGAGTAAGGGTGTAATCACTATCACTGATGCTGACTTTGAAACTGAAGTTTTAAACGCCGAGCAGCCTGTATTAGTTTACTTTTGGGCTTCCTGGTGTGGTCCGTGTCAATTAATGTCGCCAATGATTAACCTAGCTGCTACTAAATACAGCGATCGCTTAAAAATTGTCAAGATGGAAATTGATCCTAACCCCTTAACTGTGAAGCAGTATCAGGTGGAAGGTGTCCCTGCACTGAGGTTAATTCAAGGAGAACAAATCCTAGAATCGACTGAGGGAGTGATTAGTAAAGAAAAATTACTCGACCTCTTGGATCAGCATTTAAATAACAATTAAGTAAGTCGGTGTGAAAAAACAGAGGTATGTAACAAGATGTAAACTTGCTAAAAGTCCCTTCCCTCTTGCCTTTTGCCTCTTGCCTCTTGCCTTGCCATAATGACAATTTTCAACACCAACCTACTTAGTCAATGCTCAGTGGTCAGGAAATAAGGTGTAGGGTATGGGGTGTAGGTGTAGGGGGAAGAAAGGGGTGTAAGAGTGTAAGGGTGTGAGTGAAAAACTTAATTCTTGCTTCTGCCTTTTCCCTCCTATTCCCTGTTCCCTGTTTCCTATTCCCTTCTGCCACTGACCACTGACCATTGACAAAGGACTAAAATGCAATTTGCGAACCGTTTACAACCCCTACAATCTAATGTATTTGCTGATATGGACAGAGCCAAAGCTGTGGCTGTGGCTGCTGGAAGAGAATTAATTGATTTGTCTCTGGGGTCTTCCGATTTGCCGGCTGAGAATCATGTCATTGATGCGATCGCCAAATCTCTTTATGACCCTAGCACTCACGGTTATTTGTTATTTAGGGGAACTGAAGGATTTCGTCACGCTGCGGCTCAATGGTATGAGCAAAAATTTGGTATTGCAGTTGATCCAGAAACTGAAGTTTTACCGCTGATTGGTTCTCAGGAAGGAACGGCTCATTTACCTTTAGCTATCCTCAATCCTGGTGATTTTGCTTTGTTATTAGACCCTGGCTATCCTTCCCATGCGGGCGGAGTTTATTTAGCTAGTGGACAAATTTACCCCATGCCATTAAAGGCAGAAAATAATTTTTTACCCGTGTTGACTGACATTCCCACTTCAGTTTTAGCTCAGTCAAAAATGATGGTATTAAGCTATCCCCATAATCCTACCAGTGCGATCGCACCTTTATCTTTTTTCCAAGAAGCTGTAGCTTTTTGTCAACAACACAATATTGTCTTAGTCCATGATTTCCCTTACGTGGATTTAGTGTTTACTGAGAACGAAACTTTCAATCCCAAATCCTTGATTCCTTCAATTTTGCAAGCTGACCCAGAAAAAAGCGTTTCTATTGAATTTTTTACCCTATCCAAGTCTTACAATATGGGTGGTTTTCGCATTGGTTATGCCATCGGTAATGCCCAATTAATTCAAGCTTTAAGACAGGTAAAAGCAGCCGTTGATTTTAATCAGTATTTGGGAATTTTAAATGGTGCGATCGCCGCACTAACAGGTAATCAAGATGGTGTAAAAACTGCTGTTGATACTTTCCGCCAACGCCGTGACGCTTTCATCAATGCTTTACACCGTATTGGTTGGAATGTTCCTACACCAGAAGCAACAATGTATATTTGGGCAAAATTACCTAAAAAATGGAGTCATAATTCTATTGAATTTTGTACAGAGCTAGTTAAACAGACTGGTGTCGCAGCTTCCCCTGGTGCTGGTTTTGGTCAAGCTGGTGAAGGATATGTGCGTTTTGCTTTGGTGCAAGAACCAGATATTTTAGAAACTGCGGTACAAAGAATGGCTGCATTTTTACAATAAGACTCTTCTTTGCAAAATCATAAATGTAGAAAGTAGGGGTAAAGCACAATGCTAAATCCCTACAAATGCTATGTATTGCTAACTTTCCAATGTTCTCGATTTAGTCAAGCTGTTTTCCAGAAAAATTTCTTAAAATAAAGAAGGGTATATTTGTAGAATTACCTAACTTTAGCTGTGACTATATCTGAGCAAAATCTACCACTAGTTAAAAATCCCGAAAAACTAGAAAACCGTCTGGGGGAAATTCACGGTGAACCGGGGGTTTATTTGATGCGAGATGGGAGCGATCGCATAATATATATAGGTAAATCCCGCAAGTTGCGCTCCCGTGTGCGTTCCTATTTCCGTGACTCTACCAATAAGACGGAACGCATTAGCACGATGGTAAAATTGGTGACGGAAATTGAATTTATTGTTACTGACACTGAAGCAGAAGCTTTAGCACTGGAAGCAAATTTAATTAAACAGCACCAACCATATTTTAATGTTTTACTCAAAGATGATAAAAAATATCCTTATCTGTGCATTACTTGGTCAGAAGATTATCCACGTATTTTTATTACCCGTAAACGCCAACTAGGGAAAGCAAAAGATAAAAAAGATAAATATTTCGGTCCCTATACAGATTCTGGTTTATTACGAGAAATTCTGCACATATCTAAACGGATTTTTCCTCTCAGACAAAGACCACAACCTTTATTTAAAGACCGTCCTTGTTTAAATTATGATATTGGTCGCTGTCCTGGAGTGTGTCAACAATTAATTTCTGTGGAAGAATACCGCAAAATTGTCCAAAAAGTCGCAATGGTATTTCAAGGTAGAACTCAGGAATTAATTGATATTTTAACAGCACAAATGGAAGCTGCGGCGGAAGAATTGAATTTTGAAACAGCGGCTAAAGTTCGTGACCAAATTACTGGTTTAAAATCTCTAACTGCTCAACAAAAAGTATCTTTACCTGATGATACTGTATCACGAGATGCCATCGCTTTAGCAGCAGATGACCAACACGCCTATATTCAATTATTCCAAATTCGTGCAGGTCAGTTAGTAGGAAGATTGGCTTTTGTTGCTAATTCTCATGCTGAACCTGGTGCGATTTTACAACGAGTTTTAGAGGAACATTATCAAACTGCGGAAAATGTAGAAATTCCCACTGAAATTTTAGTCCAGCATGAGTTACCAGACGCGGATATTTTGGCGGATGTTTTGACGGAACGTAAAGGCAGAAAAGTGACAATTATTTCTCCTCAACGTCAAAGTAAAGCAGAATTAATAGAGATGGTAGAACGGAACGCCCAATATGAATTACAAAGAATGCAAAAATTGGGTGACAGTAATCAAAAATCTTTGGAAGATTTAGCAGACATTTTGGATTTAGCAGATTTACCACATCGGATTGAAGGTTATGATATTTCTCATATTCAAGGTAGTAATGCGGTAGCTTCTCAAGTTGTGTTTATTGATGGTTTACCAGCTAAACAACATTACCGTCACTACAAAATTAAAAATCCTGATGTTACTATTGGACATTCTGATGATTTTGCTAGTTTAGCAGAAGTTATTCACAGACGGTTTAGAAAATATATTGAAAATCCGAAATTAGCAAGATTGGGAAATTCAGATTGGCCTGATTTAATTATGATTGATGGAGGTAAAGGTCAGTTATCTGCGGTGGTTTCTATTTTATCAGAAATGAATTTGTTAGCAGATTTGCAAGTTATTAGTTTAGCAAAGAAGCGGGAAGAAATATTTTTACCGGGGGAGTCGAAACCTTTGGAAACTAACTCAGAACAACCAGGGGTACAGTTATTGCGACGCTTGAGGGATGAAGCACACAGGTTTGCTGTGAGTTTTCATCGTCAACAAAGAAGTGATAAGTTAACACGGTCGCGGTTAGATGAAATTCCCGGTTTAGGACAACATCGACAAAAATTACTTTTAGCTCATTTTCGCTCGGTAGATTATATCCGTCAAGCTACACCGCAACAATTAGCAGAAGTTCCGGGAATAGGTTCACGGTTAGCACAGGAAATTTATGACTATTTTCATCCGTCCTAAATTTTTACTTCCTGTTAAAAATTAACTATTTTACATTTAAATCATAAGGAATAATGGGCAATTAATAATTTAATCACCCATTTCTCATTACTCATTACTAATCACTAGATTAGCAAAGGTAGCTATGACTGTAATATCTTATGTTGGAAGTTTTGCTTAAATTATTTCTGCTGTTAATGTAGCAAATATAACGATTGAATGTAATTATTTGGGTAATGTTCAATACAGTTCTTTCGTTATAGAAATATTAACTAAATATAAAGAAATGTTTTTTGTGACTTTAGCTACAGTTTTTATCATCTGGTAACGCTTGAATACAAAAACGACCTATTTTTCTCAACAGGCGAATTGACGAAACTCAAAGCTTAAATCATAGGGATCACCATGAATCTAAGATAAATACACAAGTAAAGTTAATTTATATATCTAAAGGATGATCCTAAAACCTAGTAAATTTACCATATTAAAAGAGGAGATAGAATTTCGGTGTGGGATGTTTCGGTGTAAATTCGTTAAAAATCATTAGTTAGTCTGTCGAGGAAAAACTTTAGTAATGAAATTGTTGATTTTTACAAAGTTTTCCCAAGAAGTTATTAAATCCAGGGGTTTTAAAATGCAAGTATTACAAAAGATTCACTGTCCAAATTGTGGCTGTGCAGCTGAACGTCACTTTATTGCTGAGAGTCAAGTTACACGCACACAATGTTCAGCTTGCGACTATTTGATGATTAGCTGTACTCGCACTGGTAAAGTGATTGAAGCTTATGCACCAGGAATTTATGCAAGAAGATAGGTGATAATTGATAATTGATAATTGACAATTGAGCCATGCAAGGTTTCAAGTCAGCCCTTTTTAAGGGGAAAAAGATAAAAGTTTTGCATTTGAAAATTCAATCTTCTTCCTTCCAGGGAGAGGTAATTGTCAATTGTCCATTTTTGTTCTGAGTTGTCCACAAGCTGCATCAGCTTCTAAACCGCGAGAATAACGGACACTAACAGCAATATTTTGTTGTTGGAGAACATTCACAAAAGCTTGTATTCTGTCGCGGTTTGGTCTTTTGTAATCTACTTCTTGAATGGGGTTGTAGGGAATCAAATTCACATGACTTTGAAAACCACGCAGACGTTTTGATAGTTCTAATGCCTGTTCTGGTAAATCGTTGACTCCAGCCAGAAGTATATATTCAAAAGTTACTCTGCGTCCAGTAATTTCTACATATTCTCGACATTCATTGAGTAAATCTTCAATGGGGTAGGGTTTAGCACTGGGGATGAGTTGTTCCCTGAGTGCTTGGTTAGGTGCATGAAGACTGACTGCAAGGGTAATTTGCAAATGGTGTTGTGCTAGTTGACGGATGCGATCGCGGATGCCTACAGTAGAAACGGTAAGTGATCGCTGTCCTATTCCCACATCTTGATTTAAAGCTTTTAATGCTAAAATCACATTTTCCGTATTCAACAACGGTTCACCCAACCCCATAAATACCACATTACTAACCCGTTGCTGAAAATCTTCCTGTACAGTCAAAACCTGATCCACAATTTCTGCACGGCTAAGATTACGTTTATATCCTCCCTTTCCCGTCGCACAAAAATCACAAGCCATCGGACAACCAACTTGGGTAGAAACACAAACAGTTAACCGTTTTTCGCTGGGAATACCAACAGTTTCAATAATTTCTCCATCTGCTAATTTGAGCAGATATTTTACCGTGTCATCAGGTGCAACAGAACGATAATGTAAAGTAGAACGGCCGATAGGAACATTTGTCAGTTGTTCTCGCCAATTTTTAGGAAATACAGAAATATCTGCTAAATTACGCACACCCTGATTATATATCCAATCATGCAACTGCTTACCTCTATAGCCCGGTTGTCCCTGCTGCTGTACCCAAGCAGTTAACTCCACCATCGAAGCACCGAGAAGAGGAGGAATAAGTTCAGATTTTTCGGGGTTTGGTGAATTTACCTGAGATACCAAAGGAGTAGCAGACATAAAAAAATTATTAGTTGATGCTGGATCTCTATGGTACACCTACTATTTCAACTTGTCTTGGTTTTCTGACTCAAATTAATAGGAATTTCAATAATAAATTCTGTTCCCTGCTTAGGTTCAGATATACACTCTAGTTTACCACCATGCTTATCGACGACAATTTGATAACTGATTGATAATCCTAAACCTGTACCTTCACCAACTGGTTTAGTTGTGAAAAAAGGGTCAAATATACGTTGTTTGACTTCAGAATTCATCCCCATACCATTATCTTTAATAGAAATTCTTACCCAGTCATCATTAACAACTGTGGTAGAAATTTTAATTTGACTACAATAAATTTCTCTCTCTGTTGCACACAAATTTTGTTGACACTGATGTAAAGCATCTATAGCATTACTAATAATATTCATAAACACCTGATTAATTTGAGATACATAGCAATTCACTAAAGGCAATTCTCCATAATCTTTAATGACGATATTTGGTGAATAACCTAACTTTTCTCTAAACCGAGGTTGTAAAAGCATTAATGTACTTTCAATACCCTCATGAATATCTACCGATTTCATTTCTGATTCATCCAGACGGGAAAAATTACGTAAACCCAGCACAATTTTCCGAATTCGGTCTGAACCTACAGCCATTGAATTCAAAATTTTTGGTAAGTCTGCTATGATAAAATCCAAATCTATATCAGCTATATTTTTCTTAATTCTTGATGTTGGATTTGGATATTCTTGTTGATAAATATTAATTAAATTAATCAAAGCTTGAATGTAGCTACTAGCATGATCAACATTAGCATAGATAAAACTAACAGGATTATTAATTTCATGGGCTATACCTGCAACCATTTGTCCTAAACTAGACATTTTTTCCGTTTGAATCAGTTGTGATTGCGTTAGTTTTAATTTTCGCAGTGTATTTTCTAAATACTGATTTTGATCATTTAATTCCTGGGTTCTTTGAGCCACCTTTTCTTCTAGCTTGGCATAGAGTTGGGCATTTTCTAAAGAAATAGCAGCTTGGGAAGATAAGAGATTTAATATTTTCAATCTTTCAGGAGTAAAAACCCCTGTTGTTAAATTATTTTCCAAATAAATCATCCCTATAAGTTGACCTTGATTAAGAATAGGATTACATAATATAGATTTAGGTTGATATTTGATCACATAAGGGTCAATACCAAAAGTTTTATCAATATTAGCGTCGTTAATTAATAGATTTTCTCCTGTATTAAAAACATAATTTATTACGCTTAAAGGTACGTCTTCACTCTCACTAATTAGAGTCGATTGCAGACCTGTTTCTTGCTTATCTAGACTATCTATACATTGAGCTACAATAATTAATTTACCATCTTGTTGCAGAATTAACGCTGCTTTTTTAGCTCCTATATTTTCTACCATTACTTGCAACAAAATATATAGTAATTTATCTATGTGAATTTCTGAAGATATAGCTAAAGATGCTTTTGTAACAGTTTCTAAATCTAATATAGCTGATACACCAACATTACTAGAATCAGAGATAATTTTACTAATTAAAGCAGGGGCTTAACTTTCAACTACTTTTTGTTGGAGAACAGGTACAAGTAACTGAGGATAGGATTTTTCTAAATCTGCAACTTTTGCTTTAGCACCCCAATTGACATAACAATAATAAGCATCCATTAAATAGGTTTGAGCAATTTTTTCTCTACCATAGCTCAAATAAAATTCAGCAGCTAATTCATTAGCTAAAGCCTCTTCTTGGATATATTTATTTTCCTTAGAACCAGCAATTGCTCTGTCATACAGTTCCATCGCTTGCCAATTATTACCTAATAATCTAGATTTTTCTGCCTCTATTAAGTCATACTTGTGTTGATAATTCATTGGGGCATGACTAGCCCAATTTCCCATCTGTTCCTGGTTAAGAGAAATTTGTTCCATGTATTCTAATTTCTCATTTTCATCTAGTAAATGGGGATATTCAGCTACAAGAGCCAGAGAATAGTAGAAATTATGTTGACTAACGAGAATTTGTCCTGTGACTGATGCTATATATGCTTTACCTTGATTAGCACTATGCAGGGCATTTTTTGTATTTTTAAAGAAATAATATAAAATAGTTTGTGCTAGATGGAATGCAAATATAGAATTATAGTTTTTGGTATTAACAAAGCTAAGAAATAATTCATCATTAACAAAATCACCATATAATTTGCATTTGTATGGAGTGACTTCCAACAAATTAAATATCATCTGTTTCCAAAATTTTTGATTATCAATACTCCACTGTTGCTTCAATCGGTGCATTAAAATACTATATTTTTCAATACATTGAAATACATCTGCTAAGTTTTCACCAGAAAATATGAGATTGAAGTAATGATTAGTAGCACAGTATCCCACATATTCTAAATCTCCAACTTCTAATCCATAACGCACATTTTCTTGTAGGGGAATAATTGACTCTCGCAGATTTTTTTTCCAACATCTAATAGTTGAATACCAAAAAAATAAAACCTTAAATTTGATATCTTTAGCAGCAAATTTATCTATTAATTTCAAAGCTAGTTTTCCATAGCGATATCCAGTGTCAATATCTGAGAAAACACCACACAGTATTAAACCATAGACAACATATACATAAGCAGCAAGAGCAGAATTACCATAATTAATAGATAAATTAATCATCGTAAAAATAATTGGTAACAACAATTCCGGATTAACAAAATAAGATGCTGCACTCATACTAATTAATATACGAATAGCTGCTAGTTTATCAGGATGAGTGAGAATGGGTAAATTAATTAAATCTTCAACATTTAAGTCTGCTGGTACTGATTCATCCAGCTTTACTCCCAACATATCTAATAATTGTAGCCCAGTATCAATTGCTAGTTGCATTTGTAGTTGAGCCATATACATCTGAATTTGCACTTCATAAACCTGGACTTTATCCAGGAGATTAGTTGCATTTTGTTTAACTATTTCTATACACCTTTCTGCTTCCTTAAAGTTAATGTTTAAATATTCTGCTTCTACTGCTTCTACATAAAGCTTTAATGTCAAATCATACTGATGTTGCCAACTATCATCTGGCAAAATTTCTAAACCCACTTTTAAATATCTCACAGCCGCTTCATAAGCTGTAGCTAATTTGGCTTTATGACCTGCAATTAAATTAAGTTGAGCTAGTTGATATTTTTCCGAGTCATTAGTAATTAAGTCAATACCAATATTTAATTGATTAACTATGTCAAATACTTTTTCTTCTACTGCACTAGCATGAGTATTGCGGAAAATTAATTGACCAATCTTCAAGTGCATTGCTTGTTTTTCATTGTCTGGAATCAAAAAATAAGCTGCTTGTTGAACTTGGTCATGAAGAAATTTGTACTTAACTCTCAGATTTTGCGAATTAGTAAGTTCTAAATTAAAAGTGGATAAATCAAGACTATCTGTAAAAAATTTGTAACTTTCATCTTTTGGTAAAATTAGCCCTCTTTGCAGAGCATTCCACAAATCAGCCGCTGTTGCTAACTGAGTTTTTTCACAGACTGTAGACAAGGTAAGTAAATCAAATTGATTACCAATACAAGCAGCTATTTTTAAAATATTCTGAGTGTTAGATGGTAATTTTTGTAATTGCGCTGTTATAAACTGCACTACATCACTATTTTGATATAAAGCCTTTGTAGCGCGAATATCACAACGCCAATAACCAAGACTTAAATCAAAATTAATCAATCCATCTTCATGCAGAGACTTCAATAATTGATTAGTAAAAAATGGATTACCTTGAGTTTTGGTTAAAAGTAATTCTGTTAAAGAAATGGCTTGAGATTCTGGACAATATAAGGTATCTGCTACCAAAAGATTGAGGTGAGATTTATTGAGAGGTTGCAGATTGATTTGATTGACTATAGTATTGGATTTGAGAATATTTTCTAAGGTCATCATTAAAGGATGTCCAGGATAGACCTCATTATCTCGATATGCACCTATTAATAACAGATATTGAGTATCAGTTTCACTAATTAATAATTGTATTAACTTCAAAGAAGCAGCATCCGCCCATTGTAAATCATCTAAAAATATTACTAACGGATGTTCTTTAGTAGCAAATACCTGAATAAATTGGCTAAAAAGTAAATTAAACCGATTTTGAGAAGCACTACCTGTAAGTTCCGAAACTTGAGGTTGCTCTCCAATAATATTTTCTAATTCGGGAATCACATCAACGATGACTTGTCCTTGCTCTCCCAAGGCTGATACAATTTTATCTTTCCATTCTTGTAACTGGTCTATACTTTCCGTTAAAATTTGTTTTAATAAACTATGTAACGCTTTCAAAAAACCCGAAAAAGGAATATTGCGTTGAAATTGATCATATTTCCCAGATACAAAATAACCTTTTTGGCGCACAATAGGTTTATGAACTTCGTTAATAACAGCAGTTTTTCCTATTCCAGAAAATCCAGCAACTAACATAAATTCTCGATTTCCTTTGCTGACTCTTTCAAAGGCATTTAATAACAAGGTAATTTCTTGTTCTCTACCATAAATTTTTTCAGAAATTAGGAAAATATCGGCTCTATCTCCCTTTCCTAATTCAAACTTATTAATTTTTACCTGACTTAATAACATTTGTTGACATCTTTCTAAGTCATATCTGATGCCTCTAGCTGTTTGATATCTTTCCTCTGGAGTTTTTGCCATTAACTTAATAATCAGATCCGCCACAGTTTGGGGAATGTGGGGATTAATTTCCCTCGTATTATTAGGTGTTTTGGCAAGATGACAATGTACTAATTCTAAAGGATTTTTACTAATAAAAGGTAATTGTCCTGTGAGTAATTCATAAAAAGTGACACCCAGGGAGTAAAAATCAGTACGGTAATCAATACCCCGATTCGTTCTCCCCGTTTGTTCTGGTGACATATAAGCCAGTGTCCCTTCTAATACATTCGGGTGTTTTATTTGGGCAACTTCTTTGGGTAAAAGACAAGAAATACTAAAATCTATCAACTTGATTTTTTGAGTTTCTCTATTGATAATGATATTTTTGGTTTTAATATCTTTATGAATAATTTTATTGTCGTATAGATATTCTAAAGCTTGAGTAATTGCAATTGCAATATTGAAAAATAGGTTTAATTCTAAAGGTTGGGAATTAGCATATTGACTCAGAGATATGCCGCCAATATCTTCTAAAATTAAGGCATAACTATTACCATATTTTTCTATACTATAACTTTTAATAATATTTGGATGGTCTATTTGTTGAGTAATAGTAAATTGATTTTTCAACGAAATCAATTCGCGTACTTGTGGATACTGGGCGTTGAGAATTTTGATCACTACTGGAGTATGACCCTTTTCTTTTTCTCCGCGATATACAGTAGTTCTAGTGCTAACATGAATTAGCTCGGTAATTCGATAACCTGGAATAGCGATCGCAGAGACGTTACTCTTGCTCATAAAGCTAGGTATTAGGGGAGAAGAGGGTGTGGGGTGTAGAGTGTGGGGTGTAGTGTAGGAAAATTAACAATTAAGAACTTTTGCCTGTTACCCCCAGCCTTCTGCTATGAAATCTCAACCAAAAGTTGTACCATTCCAACCCCACATGGCACCTTTAGCGTCCGCAAACTCTATATAAATCCGATTTTTAGCAACACCTAAAACTTGATTAATTTCCTGACAAAAGTCCTGACTCATGGCTTGAGTTTGTTCAGGCTTCATGCTGCCAACACTTTTGATTTCTATATAACATACTGGTTCTGTAGTTCCAGCAAAGGTCATGGGTGTTTCTGGTTCAAAAGCTGTCATCACATAAGATTCTGGTTTCCCTGTATGTTTAGCCAACTTAGCTGACAAACTTTTGAGCATAGACTCAATCGGAGCTTTTTCTGGGGCATTAACAGAAGTTTGGACTTTAATTAGTGGCATAATCAATAATTCACAATTTACAATTCAAAATTCAAAATTTCTAATACCAATTCTATGTGAGGTTGCGCCAAATATCAGCACTCAATACTCAAAATTCAAAATTCAATACTCAACACTCGGTACTCAATACTCGGTACTCGGTACTCAACACTCGGTACTCAACACTCGGTACTCGGTACTCAACACTCGGTACTCGGTACTCAACACTCGGTACTCGGTACTCGGTACTCGGTACTCGGTACTTGGTACTCAGCACTCCATACTCCATACTCAGCACTAGTGATGAGATGAACGAAACAAATGATTATGTTGAGGATGGTATAAACGAGAACGACCTGTTGCTGGTAGAAGGGCAGGACTAATTATATAAAGTGTAGTACGTATTAATTTTTCATTGTGAGTACAAATTGCTATTTCCTCAAGAGGCACAACCCGGATTTTTTCATCAGGCCAGCCAATGCGAAAACAAATCGCCACCGGGGTTTGTGCTGGATAATGTTCTAGAAGTTGAGCTTGGGCATCACTCACATGACGCGCACTTAAATACAAGCAAAGACTAGCCTGATGTGCAGCTAAAGTAGCCAATTCTTCCCTAGCAGGAACTTCCGTGCGTCCACTAATGCGAGTCAGTATAATAGTTTGTACTAAACCGGGGACAGTTAACTCCACTTTGAGTTTAGCGGCGGCTGCTTGAAAGGCACTGATACCGGGAATAACTTCAAAAGGAATGTTTGCCTCTGCTAAAAGCTGCATTTGCTCATGGATAGCACTGTAGAGACTGGGATCACCAGAATGAAGACGAACCACAGACTTCTGCGATCGCACGCCCTCAATCATCATTGGTAAAATCTCTTCTAAAGTCTTATTTGCTGTTTGAATAATCTCCGCATCTGGACGACAGATATCTAAAATCTGTTCTGGAATTAAAGAATCAGCAAATAAAATCACATCAGCCTTAGATAGCAGTTTCTGAGCCTTAACAGTTAATAACTCTGGATCTCCAGGGCCTGCTCCCACAATATAAACGGCTGATGTTAAGGAAGGTATGAAATTTACATCATTCATCAGTAGTCGTGCAAAATAAATTTTATAGTTAGGAGAGGGAATAGGGAACAGGAAAAAAAGATAAATCTACACAACAATTCCCCAAAAAAATTTTTTGACTTTTCTTCAGTACCCTTCCGGATTCACCCCCTTTGTCTCGTAGAGAGATATGGTAGATGCACCCTGGTTAAGCCCTGGAGAACACTCTGGGGCATTTTTTATTTTTAGTCATTCGTCATTAGGAAAAGACAGTTTATTCTTTTCCTATACCCTACACCCTATACCCTACACCCTAATCTCCATCACCTTTAGAAGAAGAAACCACATCAGGTAAAGGGCGTTTGAGTAAATAAAGCCAAGTTAAACCAGCTAATCCTAAAGTAATTCCGCTTAAACTAACTATTTGTGCCATCCTCAGTGGACCGAGCATTAAACTATCTGTGCGTAAGCCTTCAATCCAAAATCTACCCAGGCTATAGGCCACCCAGTAAACTAGAAATAATGTTCCCACCTTTAGCCGTGGTTTGCCAGATAAGGCGCGAAAAAATAAAGTTAGCAGCAAAGCAAACACCATTAAATCCCACAAAGATTCATAAAGAAACGTGGGATGGAAATATTCAAAATTTGCCAAACTGGGAGGACGACGTTCTGGGGGAATATATAACTTCCAAGGTAAATCTGTCGGTGCGCCAAAAGCTTCAGAATTGAAGAAATTTCCCCAGCGTCCAATCGCTTGCCCTAAAATCAACGAGGGAGCTACCAAATCTGCTAATTGCCAAAAAGGCATTTTTTTGAGCTTGGCAAAAATTAACGCTGCGACTACACCACCAATAATTGCTCCATGAATCGCAATCCCTCCTTGCCAAATAGCAATGATCCTATCTGGATGTTGGGAATATTCTGACCATTGAAATAATACGTAATATAGCCTAGCTGCGGGAATAGCGCCAATTACCAGCCAAATTGACAAATCGCTGATTAACTCAGGATTAACATGACGACGCTGTGCCAGGTATTGGGAAAGGCTAACACCAATCAATACGGCTGAAGCTATTAATAAGCCATACCAGCGTATAACTATTGGACCAATTTCAAATATAATCGGACCTGGAGAAGTAAACTGAAACCCCAAGAGCAACGCAGAAAAATCCAGTGCCATGCAAAATTACCTAAAAGAGTTGATTGACTAACCACGCATTTTGCGCTGTTGATTATGGGTTAATTTGAACAATTAGTAGATGCTACCACTCTACAAATCATAAGCTGGGTAGACAAAATTCAAAATTCAAAATTCAAAATTCAAAATTCAAAATTTATAAAGAATTTGAG